>JAQTTS010000032.1:0-5549 GCA_028710655.1 Dehalococcoidales bacterium | reverse complement strand
AACCATCGGCAGTCGCGGCGGCGTCAATCGCATCTCCTAAGACATTATCTATTGTAAACACAGCGCCTGAAACACCCGATACATCAGGATCGGAGGTGGCTCTAACCTTAATTCTGTAGTTAGTGCCATCAGGTACTGACGTCATATCCCAAAGATAACTACCGTCATTTGCCGTACCGATAATTATCGTAGTAGAGCTAGCAAAATCGTTTGTGGTGTAGTAAATGTTGACTGTGTCTGCGTCGCCAACACTAGTCCAGGTAATTTCTTGCTCCCCATACCAAGTCTCACCTCCGACTGGAGCAGTAAGTGTGATCGAAGAAATGGCTGCACTCGCCGGCGCCGCCATCACCAGACCCATGCTCAAGGCCAGCACCAATGCGAGAGATACTCGCCATATCGAACTAATTTTCCCTTTCACGGAATTATCTCCTCCTAAAATAGATTTCCTTTTTTACCGGTTAGATCTGCTCTCAATCACATAATCATCATCTCCTTGCAGTGACCTTTTGCCTCTGGTGCTCAATCATATCCTCCTCCAGTTCCGGGTACTTTTCGAGGATATAATCACGAAAGTCAGGCAGGTCACCGTCACCTGGCGGGGTTTCACTCTCAGCGAAGATGGTTGGCAGCTTATTGCGTATCGCAGTAAGCCGCTGGCAGTAGTCGGGGTTCTCACCTTTCCCGATTTCCGTCGTTAGTAGACCTATCACTAGGGGAAGCTCGCTCCTGTCCAGCCTAACCACCATCTTTAACACCCCTCCTTTTCTGCTCTTTCCAGAAGGTCACCAACTCCTGGAGAAGGCCGTTGTAGCTCTGCCCGGGATGTTTCACTGAATCCAGCACCGCCTTCGTTTCCCTCGAGATGCTCAGGGTCACTCGTTTCTTCTCCTTCGTTTGCATGACAGGTAAATCTCTCCTTCAAACAGATCTCTGGTGACCGCGGTATCCCCACTGTGTCTACACCACCGAGATATACCACACTTTTACACATTTGCCAGCATAAACAGTACCTGAACTATAGACCATAATAATGTTTTTGTCAACTATTAACGCCCAAAAGTGGAGTCCCAGCTATAAGCCTCCCTTTAGGCTACTACGCCGTCCAGCTGTATCGACTCCTGTTGTGCTTACAACCCCGTACACGTATTGGCAACTAAAACATTATTATGTCGGCTAGGCTTGTTACCATAGTGTTAAAAAGGATGGCACATAAATGGAAAAAAGCTTGGACCGATTTCTGCACTATCTTCGCGTTGAGAAGGGGTTTCCCGAGAGCACCACTCAGGCATACCGGCTGGACATAGGCAAAGGGCTAATCCCTTTTCTGAAACAGCGAGGAAAATCCAGCATAAAAAGAGTCGCCAAAGATGACATTCGAGCCCACCTGGACTATCTGGTCACTGTCAGGGGTAACGGCAGCGCCACCAGGGCGCGAAAGCTGGCGGCGATAAAATCATTTTTCAACTATCTGGTGGCAAACGAAGGACTGAAAGCAAACCCGGCCACCCCGATAGCCAGCCCCAAAATACCGGAGACGGAGCCGGCGTACCTCACCGATGAGGAGTCCATCCGACTCCTGAGAACAATAGTTCGAGAAGCCAGGCCACCGCTTCGTGAACGGGACACGGCGATGGTTGTCCTCTTCCTGCATAGTGGACTGAGGGCGTCGGAGCTGACCAATCTGGAGCTGGCCAATGTTGACCTGGAGAGCCGCCAGATGAAAGTAACTAGAAAAGGCAACAAAGAGCAGTATCTCCATCTGAATCGGGAAACGACCGCCGCCCTAGCCAGTTACCTCGCCGAGCGCCCCCAGGCTGGAAATGGACGGTTCTTCGTCGGCAACGATGGGGGCGACCTGGACCGCCGCTACGTTTATGACTTGGTGCGCAGATATCTCAAGCTGGCCGGAATCCAAAAAGATAAGCACGGCCCCCACATCCTGAGGCACACCTTCTGCACCAGGCTGTATCAAAAGGGGGTATCACTTCTTACCATAAAGGAGCTGGCTGGCCACAAAAGCCTCAACACGACTATGAGGTATATCAGGATTGAGAATAAGGAGCAAGCCCAAGCGATTGATAGACTAGAGTTTGACACTCATTAAGGCAGAGTCGCAGTTGTGGTCGATTAGGCTCAACGATAAACGTCTCAAGGAAGACGACTTCCTAATTGAAAAAGGATGACTATGTTCAGGCCGCAGAGGAATCCTGAGGATAGGTCGGTGGTTTAGGCTTATTACTGTCGTAACTCCGTGCCTAAGAAAAAGTCCAATAAACCTCATCATGTTTACCGATGTCAATTAGCAAGACATTTTGTTCGTCTAAGAACTGGAAGACTATTCGACAATCATAAGCTACGACGAAAGCCCACAGGCCTCTTAACTTACCACTAAGCTTGTGAGTCCTCAGGTAAGGGTGATAAGGATTACCCGCAAAGGTTTCCAGTGCTTGGGTGATCTTGGGTTTCAAATCGGGGTTTCTACCAATCGTGACTCTGTCGTATATGATTTTAACAGACAGACTCTTGAGAAACGTATTAATCAGTCCAGCGATACCCATCCTCGTCACTTTCAATAACAACAATGGTAGACTCCCTCTTCGCGCTCCACCCTCTGGAAAGAAGGCATCTTCACCCACCATGTGCGTTTGTTCGAGAATTTACGCCCTTTTTCAACAGGAAAGCAGGTAGACGCTTATTCAGCCCCTTCCCCCTCTATGCAATTGATGGCCGTGCTGATAATATCAGCTTCGGGGGATAGGGGGAGTGGGTGACCCCTGACTAGGGGACATATACCTGGGATAATTCCCTGCCTGCATAGCTAGACAATGCCGAAAACTGCATGGTTTGGAAGTAGCTCCCGCACGGCTAGCATGCAGTAAAGTAGCAGAACATCTGCCAACAGTTCAGCCAGCATTTAGCTTCCCAACGTATAGTAATACTGGATTTGACAAATGGGATAGCACCATGTTATCATGTATTCATCATTATTAGGAGCAGGTGATTATGGCTAAGAACCCCTTCATCGCCATTCGAGTGCCGCCGGAGATTATCAAATCACTGGATGAAGTCGCGGCGCAGCGTGGTATATCCAGGCCAGCGTTGATAAAAGAGCTGCTGGCAAATTGCCACTCTTTCTATCGCTTCATCGAGTTGGAAAAGGCAAGGCAGCAGACTGACAAGATTACGCTGGATGGAAATCTGTCCGAGTGGATACTGAATCACATGCCGGAGGAAATGACTCCGGAGTGGGTTCATTTTCTCGGCGAGGTAATGCATCATGTGGCGGAGAACATGGTTGAGCAGGCAAAGGGGAAACCGGAGTAAACAGGATTGCAGGCTGTAATATGAGGAGGCGTACAATGGAAACGGAACAATGGTTGGAAGAGGCTGTGCTTATGACAAACAGGTCATTGCGTTTAGTACCTGATAGCATTTTGCGGCAGTCTATGAAGTCTTGCCGCGAACATGGTGCTTCATTGGTATCTATGGCAGGCGCGGGCAATCAGATGGGGGTGATTGATGGGGGGAAGGTGACCGAGTTACAAGAAAGAATTCCGGAGCCAGCCAAGATACGCCCTCAACCGAATGATGTACGGACTACCAAGCAAACATGCCGAGTGGAGATAGAGTCCTACCGCTTCTGGATAAACTGCATGATGGGGGCGACAAAAGAAATGCCTGTAATTTTTGATTTGCAGCCAACCGACCAAAAAACCGATGAAAATATCAGAGGAATTCTAGGTGACATGGCAGACCAGATCAAACATGATGGGAAAGAATCTCACTAGGGAGGCGAAAATGGAAACGGGGATAATTCTTCTTCGTGAAAGCGCCGAAAACCTGCTAGAGGGCTATGGCAGTGCCATACAAGAAACTGAAGCTCGCTCCTGGGCTGAGAAGAAGCAAATTCAGCCCGTGGGTACTGAACTCATAGTTGAGACAGGTAGGACCTGGAACCGGGAGAGGTTTGAAGCGGCAATAGACCAGTGCATCCAACGCCACAAGTCAGAAAGAGTGAACTGGGTCATTTTCCCCAGGGTGGATAGGGATGCCAGAAAACAGATTCCCTTCTGGTACTACATAGGGCTACTTGATAGGGAAGGAATGAAAGTCGGCTTTGCCCGAGAAGATACTACCACGCAGGACCCGCCCGAAAAACTTTTTATGCTATCACTTCATGCCTATAAAGCTGAGGCCGATGGTAATACTATCGTAACCAATCTTTGGAATGGTAAATTACGTCGTGCTAAAGAAGAAGGGCGTTTTCCATCATGGGACGGTGGCTTGTGGCCATACCAATATATCTATAGCCGCAAGAGAAAGGGTGGGGGCGTGCGTGAGCTTATTCCGGAGAGAGCTGAATGGTGCCGGAAGTGGTACGAGTGGCTCCGGCAAGGCATGAAGGGAAATGCAATGGCAGAGAAGATGAACCAGTCTCTAGTACCTCCTCCCAGAGGTAAACGCTGGTGGCGGCGCACCATATTCTCCATTTTGAGGAACCCGGGACTGCGGGACAAGGCAACTTGGGCCGGTATTCCCTTACCTGGTTCTAGTCCGGCTATCTTCACAGAAGAAGAAGGTAGGGAAATTGACTATCTTCTCAAGGACAATCTGGAAAAGGCTAAACGAAACTCGAAGGAATACTATGAGCTTTCTCAGCATGTTTTCTGCGAGTGCGGAGCCAAGGTCTGGGGGGAAAGGAACAAGATACATACTCATATTTACATCCGCTACGTTTGTCCTCAGTGTGGCCGTTATGTAGATAAAGTTTACCTTGAGGCGTTAACCAGGACTAAGCTCTTGTCCGCTTTCGCTGACACTGACAAGCTGAAGACATATCTTAATGGCCAAGAGCGGGATGATACAGATGTGATAAAGACTCGCCTGATTGATATGCAGAAACAGATTGACCGCCGGTTAACTGTTCTGCATAATCTAAGGCGACAACATGCTTGGGGTGACCTGACCGACGATGAGTATCAGGGCGAAAGAGATAAGGTCAAAGGTGACCTTGCAAAGCTACAGTTGGATAAAGAAGAACTGCAAAAGAGCTTCGAGACTACTATCGACATGGAGAGAGATGCTAAGATATTGGACCGACTTGCTGACCAAATCGGGGAGAGACTTGCCCTCAATGATGGTGAGGTATTAAGGCGATTGTATGACACGCTTAAGCTGAAGATAACTCTCACTGCAAAAGCCATTCTTTTTAGTTCCAGAATACCCCTGGAAAAGTTGGATGTTGTGGAAGCATCTTCACAACGTTACTCCCGCCTAATGACTTAATGTAGGTAAGAAAGCCTTTACGCCCTATCGTGAAATCCATAAGCACTACCCTTTCGGCTAGTGCCCTTGATAGAGCGTTTACCAGTATCGCCTTGTGAGCACAAAAGCCCTCACCTGAACGCTTGCCCTCAATATTCGGTCTTGTCAAGAATTTTGTGTGAAATTGCCCTCGATTAATTTACGAAGCGCAGGAAGATTATAGTGCACTTTTCCTACAGGGTTCGACTTCCAATAAATCTCCATTCTGATACTAATGAAGG
>JAQTTS010000336.1 GCA_028710655.1 Dehalococcoidales bacterium | reverse complement strand
CCGGATGTTCTGGCCTTCTGGCTTGACTGGTGGCATGACCTGCTGCTGGTCAAGATTGGCTGTGCCGAAGCCGTTACTAACGTTGATGTTTCGGATGTACTTGGGCAAAGGGCTGCGGACTACAGTCTGGCTGAAATCAAGGACTTTATTACCGCCGTTCAGTCGGCCGGCCGGCAGCTCAAGCAGAATGCTAATCCGCAGCTGGTATTCGAGGTGCTGATGCTTGCTATACCGGGAAGGGGTGTATGAGGATGGCCGCAGTTGTTGGCATACGTTTTAAGAGGACCGGTAAGATGTATTATTTCGACCCGGCCGGTATGGATCTGGATGTAAATGACTATGTCGTGGTCAAGACGGCTCGCGGCATGGAGATGGGGCAGGTAGTCGTTGCTCCCCGGCAGGTGCTGGATAGCGAAGTTAAGGAGCCGCTCAAACCGGTAATCCGTAAGGCAGAGCCGGAAGATATTAAGCATGCCGAGGAAATGGAGCAAAAGACCGGAGAGGCTCTGGCCGAATGCGGCAAGTTGATCGAGAAGCTGGAGCTGCCTATGAAGTTGCTCACTGCTGAGTACAGTCTTACCGGCAACCGCCTTACCTTTTTCTTTAGCGCCTCGGAGCGGGTTGATTTTCGCGAGCTGGTCAAGGAGTTGTCCGGCCAGCTGAAGGTACGGGTGGAATTGAGGCAGGTGGGACCCAGAGATGGGGCCAAGCTGATAGGCGGCTTTGGTCGCTGCGGACGTCAATTGTGCTGCTGCAGTTTTTTGACCGAATTTGAACCTGTTTCGATCAGGATGGCGAAGGAGCAGGACCTGCCCCTTAATCCGATGAAAATATCGGGCACCTGCGGCCGTTTGATGTGTTGTTTGGGCTACGAGGTTGATCTCTACCGTGCTATGCGGGAGAAGCTGCCTAAAAAGGGTCAGCGGGTAATGACTAATAGCGGGGCTGCTGTTGTTACCGGAAACAACCCGGTCAAGCAGACGGTACTGTTGGAATTAAAGAGCGGGGCGACTATAGAGCTGCCTGCCGATGAGGTAACTATCGAGGCGGAACAGCCCCGTAAGCAGCAGAAGAAAAAGGGTTGAGGATAGGCCACAGGTTTTACGGTCTTACTGAGGAAGGTATTTCTGCCACTGGATCTGCGCCTTCAGGGACAGGGGAATGTAGAAAGGAAGGCGGTCCTGCGGAGGGTGGGGACAGTTGATCAGACTCATCCCGGCTTCTTTGGGGGTTTGACCTGCCTTGCGCCGGTTGCATGGAATACAGGCGCTGACCACATTCTCCCAGGTCTGCTCGCCGCCGCGGTAGCGGGGAATAACGTGGTCCAGAGTGAGCTGCTGGGTCTTTTTACCGCAGTACTGGCAGGTGTACCGGTCGCGGTTGAAAATCTCCAGCC
The DNA here is from genome assembly GCA_028710655.1 of Dehalococcoidales bacterium. The sequence continues at coordinate 1,860 of JAQTTS010000336.1, read as the reverse complement.
GGGTCAGTCTTCTTTTCGGTCGGGGACGTTTGATGATATAGGATAACCGGATTACCGAGGGCAGGGGAACTTCACGGTCGATTGAGTGCATAAAACCGGTGCCGTCTTCCAGCATTTCAGCCTTGCCTTCATAGACCAGCACTATTGCCCGCCGGACTCGACATATATTAAGTGGTTCATAATTCTGATTAAGTACCAGGACTGGCCAGTTTATCATAGCTTAAGGCTTCTTTCCACAGGTGGGTTCCCTTATTCTAATAAAAAAGCCTTGGGTGATACAAGCCTGTGTACGGAATAGGGTTCTTAGCCCCAGCGTTCTTTCCTGACGACGCGTGGTCTTGCCTTCGGGCCGGTCGGGCGGTCACTCCGGTAATCGGGGACGGTGATGATAAACGGCGTGCTGAGCTTGGCATCTACCAGGCGTGAGCTTATCGGGCTGTCGATTTCATCCATAGTATGACGGGTGGTGATTATCGTCGATAGCTTGGCGTTATAGCGGTAGTTGATAACCTGATACAGCTTTTCTTGTGCCCAGGGTGTGGTTGTCTGTTCCCCGAAGTCGTCCAGGACGAGTAGCGGTGCTGTCTTTACCTTTTCGAACAGCTGGTCGTAGGAAACCCTGCTCTCCGGATTGAAGGCGGAACGCAGGTGGTCGAGAAACTCGGGTACCACCACGAACAGGGCCGGTTTTTTGGCCTGGTAGCAGTAATTGACAACGGCTGCCGCCAGGTGGGTCTTACCGCAGCCGTTTGCCCCTTGAAGTATCAGCCACCCATCCGGGGAGCGGGCGAATCGAAAGACTCCCTCGAAGACATGTTTCAGGTTCTCGCGTTGCTCCCGGGGCAGGTTAAGCCGCTCGTGGTCGAATGTTTCGAAGGTCATGCTCTTTTGCAGTTCAAACTCGGGGCCCCAGCTGTATTCCGAAGGGGTTTCTTTTTCCTCGATGCCGTACGTCCGGCACAAATCGGGGTCGGTGAGACGGGTGCGTATCCGGTCGTTGAGATGTTCAATGGGGATGATAGGAATAATCACGGTGGGCAGCTCGCTGTTGAAGCGGTAATTCAGCAGCTGCTCCAGTTTTTCTTTGGCCCAGGGTGTGCTGGTCTGCGCACCCAAATCGTCCAGGACCAGCAGTGGTGCATTGCGCACCTGGTCGAAGAACTCATCATAAGGTATTTCGCTGTCGGGGTTGAAAGCGGAACGCAGGCGATCGAGGAGGTCGGGGGTAGAAATGAAGAAGGCAGGGTACCCCTGGCTGATGCGCTCGTTAGCGATTGCCGCCGCCAGGTGGGTCTTGCCGCAGCCGCTGGGGCCGGTCAGGATCAGCCATCCCCTGGGTTCGCTGGCAAAGGCGCAGGCGGCCCGGTAGGCCTGGGCGAATTGTGCCTGGTTTGCCGGGTTGCCGCTCCTGCCTTCGGGAAGAAGGGTACTGAAGGTGAAGCGGGTTAGCGCCCCCAGGTTGCTGTACCTTATCAGATGGGTTTGGCGCTCTCTGGTCAGTGATTCTTGTACGCAGCAGCAGGGAATAACCCGGCTGAAGTCCGGTCTTCCCGAGGCGAGAATCGGGTGAACGAAACCGGCGCCTTTGCATACAAGGCAGTTTGAGCTTGTTTCGGCTTCCGCTTCTTCAGCGCCGGAACATGTGTCCGTATTTCTGCTTGACGTATCTGTCCAGGTCTGTTTTCTTAGAATCTTTCCCAGGTGTTCCATCGTTCCTTCCTTCCTGACGCCAGCGCTCCAGAATTCGTGAGATGTACCGCCAGCTCCGTTTGTTAAGGGAGGCTGCTTCTTTGATAGCATCCGTTATCCATCCGGCGGGGTATAGCTTTTCTGCCTGGCTCAGCTCTTCGGAAATCAAGG
>JAQTTS010000335.1 GCA_028710655.1 Dehalococcoidales bacterium | reverse complement strand
CTATTCCATATACCCTCCCAAATCAATGTATTCGGCTCTATCGATTATCCGTAACGTTAAGCCTAAAAGTTCTCCTACCAGTACTAAAAACCATAGGGAAAAGAAAGAACATGCGTTTTAAGATTCGGGTTGTTTGAGATTGCCGTTAATGACCATTAAAAAACCTTTGCATACCTTAACATTTGAGCATTGTAAGTACTACATATTGCGGCTATAATAGACACTAATGAAAGAGATGAAGCTTTTTAACCGGCAACAAGGCCGTTATTCTTCAATGGCAGCAGCCAAGCCGGCACGCCGTCAAATTAAGGCAATTACGGTCAGCGCGCTGGCTATCCTCAGCGCAATATTCTTTGTTAGCACGCCTGTTTAGGCGGCACCAACCATTCTACCCAGCACCCTGCCGCAAGCGGAGGTCGATGTCTACTACACAACGACCCTGGTTGCCGCCCCAATCACACCCCCCGCCAACTGGGTCATCACCAGCGGCTCGCTACCACCCGGGCTAACGATTGATGCCGCTACCGGGGTTATCTCGGGCGAGCCGACCACAGCCGGAAGCTACGCCTTCTTCACCACCGTAACCGACACAATCGGCACTTCATCTCCGCAGGGATTCCTAATTACCGTTACGCAAATTCCCCTGTCCTTCCTCACCATCACTCTACCGGACGCCATCGAGGACACCAGCTACTCACAAAAGGTTAACGTAACCGGGGGCACTTCGCCATATACCTGGTCTATCATCAGCGGTTCGCTACCGGACGGCCTGTCGCTAAGGAGCAACACCGGCATTATTAACGGTTCCCCGGATGACGACACTGCCGGCTCCTACAGCTTTGTCATCAGGGTTACCGACAGCTCGGCATCAACGCTATCCGCCCAGCAGAGCTTCAGCCTTGTCGTTAGAGAAGGGACCTTTAAATCGGTTGTCAGCATTGCTTCCAGTTTAGCCTCAGGAGAGACAAATGTTTTCGTCGAAGGAGACTGGGTAGCAGCGCTGGAAGGCGGCGAATCCGTTCAGTTAAGTCTGGACCTGGATTCGAGCCAGACGATAACCGTTGATGATACCGTTTCCAATCCCACCAATGCCAGCATCAGATTTGTAGCAGAAGACGACAGCATCGAGGTAAGCGAAGGCTCTCCCGATGCTCATTTCAGCTATCACGCCGAGTATTTTCTCGAAGTCTCAGCAGAGCCCAGCGAGGCCGGCCTGTTGACCGGTAGCGACTGGTACAGCGAAGGAGAAGTATTAAACGCCACCGCTCCGGGTGAGTTCAAAGACACGTCCGATACACGATATCGCTTTTCCCACTGGCAGCTCCCGACCGGGGGTACGGTCACCAGCGAGAACCTGAGCCTGACCGTCACCATGCCAGGAAGGATTATCGCCAACTACGATACCGAGTACCTTATCGAATTCGTGACCGAACCCGGAGAGGTGGGGCAGGTGACCGGAAACGGCTGGTATAGCGAGGGGTATAACCTCAGGACCAGTGCTCCGGACGAGGTTGAAGAAACATCCGACACCATGTACCGTTTTTCTTACTGGGAACTACCGACCGGGGAAACAGTCAGGAGCGAGGACCTGAACCTGACGGTCACCATGCCGGGAAGCATCACAGCCAACTATGATACCTACTATCAGCTAAGCCTGGAATATCCTTACGGCGAGATGGGTGGTACCTGGCATAAGGCAGGGAGTGAAGCCCAATGGACCCTGGACACCCGCGAGGTCGCCATGTCGGGAATATTCGGTGCACTGGGAGGCAAGATGATAGCCGCCGACGCCAGCGGTACCGAGCTTATGGACAGCCCGAAGATAATAAACGTGGACTGGAAGCCGGACTACAGCAGACCGGCCATTTATATCTCCCTGATCGCTCTGGCCGTCGGCTTGGGGATATATTTCACGTACCGACACCGCAGGGCTCCACAACCGGCTCCAGCCGCATCTCCTCAACCACAGACCACAGTGGTAATGATCGGCGATACTTCAAAGCCACAAACTGAAACGACCCGGGAGAAGCTCCTGGAAAAACTCAGCGAGCTTCTGGATAAATATGAGAACGAAATAAGAGTCTCGGTAATAAAAGAGCAGGGAAAAGAACTGATTGACGGCGAAAGCCCCGGAGGAAGAAAGATGTTATCAACTCCGGATACCGTCATCGACCAGGACTCGCTGTGCAGCTTCAAGGCGAGGAAGCTGCTACGGGTCGTTACCGGAAGCTGGCGCCAGGGAGAAGAGCCGCAAGAAGCAAGTAATAGGGGGCGGGTTATAGTCTGGACACGCGATATATACAACGAATGGGAAATCCTCAGTTGCTTCCTGCCTGCCGGGCATACCGGAAACCATCAGGGCAATTTCCGTATGGTGTACACCCTACTAAACACCATCACAGAGGAGAAAACCTACCGCCGGGATGAAGCGGTTGCCCCACCCAAACCTCACTTCACTGACGGGATGCCCGAGGTAGAGATAACCCAAGATCAGGTAATCCCTCTCAGCCACCTGCCCACCGAAGAACTGCCGTAACAGGTCACCCGGCATCACTACTCTACGGGTTCTATGATTTTCACCTGCTTCGTGTAATCGAACGCGGCCCCGTCACGGTGTTATTATCATGTCCATGATTGCTCTCCTGTGCCCGATTACAAAAGCCTTTGTTGCCCGTGGGGAGTATACTCTAACCCGCGCCGGGTCAGGGCATGAACCAGTTCCCTCCGAAATAGGGCCCGATCAGAGACTCCAGGAAAACGGCCCCGACAGCAAACGTAATGCCGATGATGATCGCCACTATACCGATGTTAATCAGCAGCATTCTCCACCAGAGACCCCAGGCCAGTCCCCAGGTCGGTTTAACGGTTACCTTCTCAATCTCCATCTGCTTTGGCTCCTTTCGCCCTATTCGGTTTTTGCTTTAACAGCCAGTACTCCAGGCTGTCGGCTAAAGCTAACCAGCTAGCCTCAATAATGTTGGCTGAGCTGCCCACAGTTCGCCACTCATGGACTCCGTCGCTGGACTCAATAAGAACTCGAACCTGAGACTCGGTGCCAACGCTTTCTTCAAGAATACGGACTTTATAGTCCACCAATCTGACGGCAGCTAAGCTGGGATAGAACTGAAGCAACGCCTTACGCAGGGCATGATCTAAGGCATTAACCGGACCGTTACCTTCGGCTGCGGTATGCATTATCTCACCACCCACCTTCACCTTTACCGTCGCCTCGGAGAGCATATCCTCAAGCTCAGCTA
>JAQTTS010000334.1 GCA_028710655.1 Dehalococcoidales bacterium | reverse complement strand
TGGCTAAAAAGCCACCAGACTCATTCACTCAAGCTAGAAAACAGGTCTTTGAGGGTTTGAAAGAAAGACGGGGTTATAACAGTCCCCAGGCCGGCGCTGAGGCTCAGGCTATCACCTGGATGCTCAAACAGGGCTATTTGGCGGAGCAAATACTAGGGGCTTACGACAGGCTGAAACAGGATGAGTTCTGGCGGGACAAACTGCTCAACATGCAGTCGGTGAAAGCCCAGGTCGGCGAAATATTCCGGGAAAGGAGGCAGCATGAACAACGGGAGTCAAGGGATGGAGAGCGCAGGCAGCGTACTCAGCCGGTTAGAACCTACGAATGGCAAGAAGCTCCAGACGGACCAGACGACACAAGCTGAGGAGTGCCGGTGCGAGACCTGCGGCACTACTTTCCAGGCTGAGGTGACCACCTACCACATCGGCGGACGCGAGCGGGTGGTGCGCCCCTGGGAGTGTCCGGCGTGCAAAGAGAAACGTGAGGCCGAAGCAGCCGCCGAGCGTGAGGAGTGGCTGAAGGAAGCGAGGGTCGAGCAGCGAGAGAGGTGGCGGCGGCAGTGCGGCATCCCGGAGCACTTGCTGAGCCGCAGCACCATTGACAGCTTTGAGCCGGGTTACCAGGACAAGGCCCTCAAAAACTGCCGCCACTACGCCGAGGGGTTTAACCTGGATGAACCCAGAGGCTGCCGGTCGCTCATCCTGTATTCGCCGAGCCCGGGTGTCGGGAAAACACATCTGATGGTGGCCATTGCCAACTATGCCATTGACCACTGGAACGGCGAGCCTGAGGTAGACCGCTGGGGCAGCCCGGCCACACGCTGCCCCATCCGGTTTGAGAAGGGACCGGGGCTGGTGCTGCGTATCAGGGCAACCTACAGCATCAGGGACAGGGATGACCACCATGAGCGAGAAGAGGACATTTACCGTGAGCTGAAAGGCGTTAAGCTCCTGCTCCTGGATGATGTGGGCAAGGAAAAACCATCCGACTTCACCCGCCAGCTCTACTGGTCAATCATTGACGAGCGGGTAACCAGTGGGCTGCCGTTAGTCATGACCTGCCGGCTACCGCTGGACTCGCTGGCTGAGTTAATGGGTGAAGATAGCGTGGACCGTTTGTACGGTATGACCGGGGGTAAAGTAGAGACTCTTCGCGGAGAAAGCTACAGACGGAGCGCCAGGATAGCTTGAGCTACGGAGAACATGAATGGAAGTAACTGAAATACCTAAAGTAAAAACGAGGGCGGTCCGTGGTCGGGACGGCATCTGGGACTTGTATATGAGCTGTCCTTACTGTGGCGAGAAACATCACCACGGCGGAGGCAACGGTGATAGGCCAATACTGGGATACCGGGTTGCCCATTGCGAGGCTGATGTCCCTGAACACAGGGTGTTACATCAATACGAGCTGGTATGACCATAAGCGTAGAGGAATTTTTGAGGTTGAAGAAGGTTTGTGAGCCGAAGCGCAGCTTGAGCCTTCAGGGGCCGCTTACGGAGGAGTTGATTAATGAGGTCGTGCGGCGTCTGCCGGCTTATAAGGTCTGCCGTCTGGAGTCGGCTAAAAATGTACCTGCAAAGGAGTGGCCAACGCTGGTGTTTCTCCGTAAGGACGGACTGGGCAACATAACCCCCAGGGGTGTGGAACAGGCAGTGCGTCACGTCTACTGGAAGCTGGCGAGGACGGTGGAGCAAGTGTCCAGAGAGAAAGGGGATTCTGAGCCAGCACCGATACGCATGACGGAAGATGGCATGCGCTGCCCCTGGTGTGGTCGGATGCTGGTGCTCCCGGAAGGGATGTGGGCGAAATGGGAGGGCCAAGAATGACTAGAATGTTTGTGGTGAACGGTAAGCCGATGAGGACCTGGAATGTTTTCAAGGGATGTTCCTTCGAGTGCACTTACTGCAACGCCCGCAAAATGGCGGAGACTCGCCTGAAGGACTCGCCCCGATATAAAGATGGCTTTACTCCGCGTCTGGTGATGGAGGAACTGGGACGGCATTTCCGCCCGGGCCAGTTCATCTTCGTGGGCTACATGGGGGACATCTCTTTTGCCACCAGGGATGAGGTCGGGTTCATCCTCGCCAAGACTATAGACTTCTACTCCGGAACCTCTTTCCTCTTCTGCTCCAAGAACCCGGCTATCTACTCATCCTGGAAACTCGCCTATCCCGACAACCTTTACCTGGGCACCACGATTGAGACCAACCGGAGCTATGGGCTTAGCAAGGCGCCGCCCCCAAGTGAGCGCTTCCGCGCGATGGCTGAGCTCCAACATGCCCGGAAGTTTGTCTCCATCGAGCCGGTGATGGACTTTGATCTGGATGTTATAACGCAATGGCTTAAGGAAATTCAGCCGGACATCGTGGAGATAGGAGCAGACAACTATCACAATCATCTGCCTGAGCCGTCCTGGGCAAAGATAAAAACGCTGTTAGAGATTCTACGCGGATTTGTTCCCACGGTGGTAGAGAAGGACGGTCTGGAAAGACTGAAAGGATTTTAACCAAAAGTGGATGCTGAGAGAAAAGAGAACCTAAGAATATTCCGGTCAGAAATGATGCGGGCCCGCATGACTTACCTGAATGAAATGAGTGGGCTATCTATGGGTTTATCAGATGCCCCACCGTCTCTAGATGTCACTATCCATCAAATTGAGGAACGTTATCGTAGAAAATTAGAGACCTTAAAATCAGAATACCAAAGGAGCTAAAAACATAAATGCCAAGTTACTTCAACCCGGAGAATTACGTGAGCGATGAGCAGGCTATTGCAGACGGGCTTTTCGCCATCGCTCGTGCTATTAGAGACCTTGGTAACGCGGATGCAGCTACGCCAATGGGTGCCATTGAAGCCCTGGGGAAAGTTATGAAGGAAGGCTCTGAACACATTGCGGCAGCTATAGAGGCAAAGAGCAGTCAAACGGAATAGGGGCAATCTAATGAACACAGATATTTTGCTTGGTTTTGAAGTCGGGACAGGTCTGCCGGTCTACATTCCACTACATCACCTGGCTATCTTCGGCATGACCCAGCTCTCCGGCAAGACAACGACCCTGGAGGCGCTGATTACCCGTTCCGGGCTGAAGGCCATCGCCTTCATTACCAAACGAGGGGAGGCTGGCTTTACTAATTGCCACCTGGTTACGCCCTACTATAAGCCGCGGGCTGACTGGCAATTTGTGGAGGGACTGGTCAATGTTGCCTTGGGGGAAAAGGTGAAATACGAGCCGGGGATGCGCTGGGCTATCATGCAGGTCTGCAAGGAGCGGCAGA
>JAQTTS010000333.1 GCA_028710655.1 Dehalococcoidales bacterium | reverse complement strand
CACCTGCTCGGTGGCAAGGGTTTTGTTCATTCCAACTCCGGTACTTCCACTGGCACGGGTTCGCAGCAAACCATAGCGCACGGACTCTCAGCCACACCTACGAGAGTCTATTTCTCCAATATCGAGGATGGGGCTAACCCGTATCAGAGTGCGGCTGCCGATGCCACCAACATCTATGTAACGGCTGTTTCCGGCAAAGATTACGTCTGGAAAGCCGAGGTAGTTTAGGAGCGGATTATGACGACGCACAGAGATGAACTCTATCAGGATAACAAGCTCTTTCGTCTTTATGACGCGCTTTTTCACGATGCCAAGATTGGCACGATATCCCCTGGTAAGACTCCGGTAGGCACGGCCTCCGTCGTAATCCGGCCAGCCGACTCCAAACGTACCTATCTGGCACTCTCCCATGACGGAGAGAACACGGCGCTCTTTCTCGGCGTGGGCGCTTCAAGAAGAACAGGGTAATTTTCATAGGAGGGTGAATGAAGGTTTTACTCATTTCTCCGGTAGGCTTTGCCATTAACGCGGGCACGCGCTACGCGGGCATTGAACGGCTCGTGTATGAGTACGCAAAAGAGCTACTGGAACATCCCGAAGTCTCGGTTACGGTCATGGGGCACGCCGATTCGGTCTATCCGGTAGGCGTCAACCATCTCCCCTACAAGCCGGAAGGGGAGGATATATTCTTAGATGCGGAAATACGCATGTACCAGCAATATCAGACGGCGCTCCGCAATTTCGACGTGGTTCACGACTTCTCTCACCAGCACTTCGCTTCCCGCTATAACGCCAATCTCCCCTCGCTCAATATCTTCTGGCACGCTCCCCTGGTCGCACAATTCCCCAAGTCTCCGTACAACATCATCGGCCTCTCCCACTGGGCGTGCCGCGAGTTCCGCAAAGTCTATCAGCAGGAAGCCAGATACCAGCAGTCTATCGCCATTGACGTGAACCTGTACTGTCCGGCGGGAGAACGCGGTAAACGTTTCCTGACCCTCGGAGCCATGACCCCGCGCAAAGGCAACCTCGAAGCTATCAAGTTGTGTCAGAGGGCGGGCGTACCACTAGATGTTGTGGGTAAGGGCTACGGGGACGCTTACGAGAACCTGATTAAGTCGGAGTGCGACGGGGAGAACATCAAGTATCACGGGGAAGTCTCCGAGGACGAAAAGATTAGCCTGATGCAGACGTGCAGGGCGTTGATATTCGTCAATCAGGAGCCGGAAGTCACCAGCCACAAAATACAGGAGGCCATGCTTACCGGCGCTCCAATCATTACCTGTCCTATCGGGGCGCTCCCTGAGATTATCACGCACGGGGAAGACGGTTATCTCTGCCGGAACGATGCCGAATACCTGGATGCCATTGAGACGGTTGACGAACTGAATCCCTGGCTCACCTATGATGCAACGCGGGCGAAGTTCTCCATTGAGAATGTCGTCGCGAACTACCTCCCACTCTATAAAAGAGTCGCGGGAGGGATGCGCTGGTAATGGAATACGAGCAGGACTATTTCATCAATGGCGGGTACAAGGGGTACAGGGACTATGATGCGCACGCGGGGCGGGTTAAGAAACTTATCAGCATCACGCATCCTCAGAGCGTGCTTGATGTGGGCTGTGCTTACGGCTTTATCACGCGCAGGCTGCTTGACCAGGGTATCTACGCTGTGGGCATGGATGTATCCAACTGGTGCGAGCAGATAGCTCAGAACATCATCCCGAATAACTTTGTCCGGCACGATATGAGAGAGGCTCCCTATCCTTTCAGGGACAAGGAATTCGACGTGCTCTACTGCGAAGGCGTGCTGGAGCATATCGAAGAAGAACACATCATCCCCATCATGCGGGAGTTCGAGCGGGTATCCCTGAGACGGCTGATTCAGGTGAGCTTTGCCGAGCACAAAGACGTTGAAAAAGAGCAGGGGCATATCACCATCAAAGACGCGAACTGGTGGCTCTCCGTGATTCCGGTCAATACCTGGCTCGCTGCACAGGAAGCGGCTACGGAGAACACGGGCATCTGGCTCTATAAGGGGTGAGCATGGGCAAAATAGTCGTGGCAATCGCAGGCGGCTTTGACCCAATCCACAGAGGGCACGTAGACCATATCCAGAAAGCCAAAGCTCTCGGTGACGAACTGGTGGTTATCACGCACGCCGATGAGGTAATACGTAAGAAGAAGGGGTACTGTCTGATGCCTCTGCAAGACCGTGTAGCGGTTCTACGGGCGATTAAGTACGTGGACAGAGTGGTTGTATCCCTTCTGGATAATGACGGGCTTGTAGCGGAAACACTGAGGCTGATAAAGCCGGATATTTTTGCGAAGGGAGGTGACAGGATTCCGGGGAATATGCCGGACAAAGAGGTAAGAGTCTGTCAGGAATGTGGTATCAGAATCATCTACGGTATCGGTGACTTACTTAACTCCAGTAGCGATTTAGTGAGGCGGGCGGCGGCGGAGGTTTGTGCAGTCGAGCGAATAAAAACAGGAGTGTAAATGCGAATACTGGTTTTTTCTCCCATTGAACTACCATGGACGGTAGGGATGAGATACAGCGGGCTTGAAAGGCTGGCCGTACAGTTTGCCGAACAGTGGCAGAAGCTAGGCCACGATGTAACCCTGCTGGCGCATAAGGATACCTCCGTGCCCGATGGCGTCAAGCTATTACCCTGTGACGGATATGAGACCATTCAAAGGCCAGACCACGCGGAACTGAGGGCGATTGGCCGCTATCAGTCGGAGTTTTACAAGTTCGATGTTATCTGGGACATCGGGCATCTGCACCTGATAGCCCGCTACATGACCAATATGCCAACGGTCAACGTGTTCTCGGCCAACCCCGAATATGAGGCAAAGTCAGGGAACGAAAAAGCCCCGTACAATCTTATCTCGTGGTCTCGCTGGGGCATCGGCCAGATTCTCAAGTATTACAAGAGAATGGCGCGGTATCAGGAGACCATCATGGTTGACTCCAGCGTTTACCGGCCAGCCGGATACATGGACGATCATTACGGCTGGTGCATCAATCAGAAACGGGGCAACCGGTTCCTGACTATCGGCAGGATGTCGCCGGAGAAAGGGAATCTCAACGCCGCAAGGCTGTGCAAAGAACTTGGCCTGCCGCTTGATATTGCGGGCGGGCGCGGCTCCGAGGTAGTCCCCGGCGATCCCCTGAGACAGTATGAAGAGTCGGTCAGGGAGCTTTGCGACGGGAAACAGATACGCTTCCTGGGCGAAGTTTCCGATGAAGAGAAGGTCGAGCTGATGCAGAATTGCAGGGCGCTTC
>JAQTTS010000332.1 GCA_028710655.1 Dehalococcoidales bacterium | reverse complement strand
CCGGAGGGTTGAGAATCGTCCCGTACGCTCTAGCCAATCGAGTACATCAGCCTTGTGCCAAATGAGCCCCGCTGAGGTCTCGGAGGCTAGGGCGCGAAACTCAGAATAGCGTTTGGCCCACTGGTGCACAGTGTTGGCCGTGGTGCCTGCAATCCTGGCAACGTCGGCGGCGGCGAGAAGTTTATCAGTCATGGTCAACCTCCCACGCCTCGGAGAATTCCTCGTCAGCAAACATTTCAGCCAATCCGGTTATTTGGCGCAATCGCAGCACTTCGTCTGGCTCCATACCTAGCTCTCTACTGATTTTCGCATCGTTCCAATTGCGACGAGCAAGATCAAGTACAATCTCTGCCATTCCATCAACAGTATGTTTTCCCCGCGCTCGATTGTGCCGGATGGTAGCGGCGATACGATCAGAGCGGTCGCTGTTGGCGATAACCGAAATGGGAAGCCGTCCACATGTAGTAGTCCGGACATGCCTGTTCTTACGTCCCACAATGTGCCGGTGAAATCCGTCAACCACCTCATACCGTCCGGGCTCTGTTTCCCACGTCACAATCGGCATGGTGTATCCGTCTACTTCGATACTCTTATTAAGGAGACGCATCTCGGGATTAGCAACCACATTGGGGTTATAGTCGTTGGCTGCCACATAATCCGGGCACACCCATAGGACGCAATCGGCAGGATGAGCATTAACAGGACTATGTTCATGTAGCGCAACTTTAATGGCGTTAATAATGTCAAGCCTATCATTGTCTGGCACAGCATCTAACTCAGCAAACAGAGCGGCAGCACGAGTGACTATATCAGTCTCCAATGGTTCCTCCTCCGACGCATCAGCTCTTTGTATTTGCTGTAGTTGGCAGGTAGGGTTTGTGAGAACGACAGACCCTTGCACCAGTAATCGTTGCGTAAAAGGGCCTTGCAGATACGTGCCCATGACGGAGCAGTCTTGTCTCCCACCGGTCCCTCGTCAGGTATAAGTCCCTCCGGATATCCGCGGGTGTCATACCAGTGCAGGAACACCGCGATCTTATCCCGATAGTGGTCTGCCGTCTTAGGCGGCATGCCTGCAAGCAGATGCTCGGCGAACTCCTGCCAGGTCATGTGAGCTGGTTTGGTGATCTTGAGATTACCCAGGATATTCCCAGACTCTCGGGCGTAGAGGGCACCTTGATTGGCACCGTTGACTCGGGCTACTACGCGTCCCCACGTCTCAGGCTCGATAAGGTGAAACAACCATAGACCCTTGCGTTGATCGTCTCCGTAGGGTTGACAGATACGCTGCTGATGAATACTAAGCCCCGCCCGGTGCATGTAGTCATAGAGACGGTTATAAGGAAGTTTGGTTTTGCCGTAATAGCGCCAGATATCGGCCGTCCGCCAGTCGTAAAGAGGGTAGGCATTGTAGAGCGGGCCCTGAACACGAGTCGTCCACGCTCTACCATCAAAACTGATTTTACGGGTGTTGGCTACCGTACGATAGCGATTAAGAGACTCATCGGCTCGTATTCCGACCAGACAGGCGGTAGGCTCTCCTTGTGAGTACCACTCTCCAAACGCCGGCACAAACTCCTCGAACTCCATACGGTGCCGAAAGAATGGAAAATAGGCCGGGTCTGAAATAGCTCGGTCTGGCATCGGGCGCACCCAGTCGGCCTCGCGCCCCGGCTCCCAACAGCACCACTGGGGCTCATATTTGCTTACGGCGTTGCGAAGATTCAATGGGAGAGCCACCCAGTACACATCAAGCACATCTGCATAGAAATCGAGCATATCCTCGATGTACTTAATAGTCATGCGATATTGGCCTTCGAGATCCACAAACAACAACCCAAGCTGTTTGCTTCGGCGACGTGCTTCGAGAGCTGCCAGATGCAACATTACTCCGGAATCCTTGCCGCCCGAGAATGAAATATAGACGCGGGGGAAGCGATCGAAGCAGTAGGCGATGCGTCGCTCAGCAGCAGTAAGAACATCAATCCCTAGACCGCATTTGCCCATGCTATTGCCTCGTCTTTGGTTAGCTCTTGCCACGTCTCTCCATCGTGCAAGAGATAACAATGTTTGCGTTTCCACCCGTCGTCTACTGGATAATTGACCTCGTACACCGCTGCCTCATCAACCATATATATGACTCGCACGCCATGTCGTCCTGATGGATCAGATTGGCTGAAGTCTAAAACGCCGTTGATAAACTCTCGGGCAAGGCCTTGTTGTATATCGGTTCCGATGATACGAGCCGCCCAAGGACGCCGGTAAGGACGCTCGCGTTTGGGCATCCACCAGTAATCATTGCGTCGGCCAAAGCCGATCCACTCAAACATGAGACAACGAGCTACTTGGCACATAGTATCCGGTGTTCTGCGAGTGTTTCTTCGGGATTTCGGCAGATGAACCATTCGTCGATGCAGGCGTAGCCGCCCCAGCCTTGTGGGTTAAGTGTGTCAATGCCACACTGTGCCAGCACCCAGCGTTGGATACGCCAGTTTGCTGCTCGACGCTTGGCTATGATTTGGGGTTCGTTGTCGACGGTATCGTAATCATGGACAACGCGACGGGAACCATCGGGACTGATGCAGATATACCTAACAGTAACCATAGGGTCTTCCCCTGCAGCCTTGCGTGCAGCGTTTACGGCAGATAGAGACCCATAACTGATTTCCTGTACTGGCCATTCCATCGTCTTCCCCCTTAATATCCCATTACCTTGCGCATCCGCTCCCGGCCTTCTTCATACTCTTTGGCTACTGTCAGATCGTTGTCAATGCGGCGATTGATTTCGGCCTTGTATTCGGTAACCAGAGTTTCGACTTCAATGCGGTGCTCCTCGGGGACTCGGACTATTATGCGCTGCCTGCCAAGCAACCCAGCATCCATAACCAGTCCGTCGTACTCGGGGACTGTAGTTAACTTAACACTGCCGAAAGCAGGCAATCCATCAATCGTAAGCCGAATTTGCCAGTCGGGTACATTAACCAGGTCACCATCAGCGTTGACCGTACGCTCTGTCAGCAATTCGAGGCTTACATTCCTTCCGCTTTCTGCTGTCCACTGTACCTGGTTCATGTCTCCCCCTTGCCGTGTATCTCTTATATTCATATTGTACCGCATTGGGTACAAATAGCAAGGGGTAGACAGTACAAAAAAGCCGAAAATTGCGAAGATTTTAGAGAAAGTTTTGCAGCCCCCCGCTGGCGAGGGGAGGGCACCAGCGGAGGGCGAGGCAAAGGCGGCGGGACTCGAACCCGCAACCTCCGGTTTTGGAGACCGGCGCTCTTCCAGTTGAGCTA
>JAQTTS010000331.1 GCA_028710655.1 Dehalococcoidales bacterium | reverse complement strand
TACAAGATTGAGAATACAGTCTCTACTGTTCTTGGTAGGCACGCAACTGAGGCTGAACTTGCGCCCACTTCTACCCTGCGGGACTTGGATGAGTTTGCGATGGCCGAAGCGATCAAGGCAAGTCCTGAGTATCAGGCTATCTACGATGGTAAGCCTGCCGCTTGGAGCGAGGGAGACTGGATAGATTACTGTCTTGCCATGGATCAAGAGTTCCGTTGGTATTACGGAGGCAGCGCGATTGTAAACCCCGATGGTTCTATCACTATTCCTACCGGGCCGCAGTACACTGAGCCTGCCGAACGCGACGCGGGCATAGAGGCTGTTCCTGTCCCCGGCGCTGGCGCTCCTATGACCGAACCTCCTGAGTGGAAGTCACTTACTGCTGCTACCTTCAAGAGTGATCTACAGGGTTTGGGCTTTACAGTGACAGGCGAAGGGAGCAAGGTCGGAGACTGGACCTACAAGCTAAACGGGCAAGAGATTCCCTATGGGCAACTGGGCGCACAACTGAACCAACTTGCTCCCAACACCTACTACGAAGATACTCAAGGCTTTCATTACGTCCAAGATGAAGGTGCGATCAATCCCAAAACTGGGATAGCGGCGACGGTGACAAGGCCGGTAGCTACTACTCAGTATTCATCCACGACCGCAGCACCCGGAGGACTACAGAACTGGGGCATGACTTATATCACTAACGGTATCGCCAGTGATGCAGCGTCTAAGAACTACACACCAGAGATGATGCACAACGATTTTGTGTGGACAGAAGAAGCTGCCTACCAAAGCGGGGTTTATGGGGACACCATGACTGAGGCTTTTGGTAGCAATCTCTCCAAAGATGACTGGTTCACAGTAGCTTCAGGACGACAGGGCTCTGGCGCGTTACGAGCCAAGATAGTGGAGGCGCAAAACCGGGTTGCCTACCGTGAGACCTTCAGACAGGTGTTCGGATACGACCCCTCACCTTCCGACTACGACCGTATCACAAGCGAGTTTGTCAGTCCTGGTGAGTTGCTACGTGAGCATCAGGCTATCGAGTCTGCCGATGAGATGTACGAGGAAGTGAACGATCTGGTCACGCGGGTGTACGGACAGAGCGTGAGCAAAGACGAACTGAAAGACATGGTGCTTGGACGCCCCAATTCCGGCGAACTCAAGGCGCTTATCAATCAGGCTACCAAGCTGGATAGTTACCGCTGGGTACATAAGCAATACTACGATAGCGAACCTACTCCCGATGACTATGCGAAGTACGCCGGTTACTCCGGTCCTGCCGAGCTTCAGTGGGAGATTGTGACCCACGAGAAGGTCAACGAGATGCGCGACACCGTGAACGAGATTCTTGTCAAGGCGGGATACGACCCGTTCAGTGATGAGGAACTAACCACGCTGTATGGGGAACAGGAAGGCTACGGCGATCTGGCGAGTCTCTACCGCAAAGCTGCTGAAGAAGCCAACGAGATAAAGCAAGCTGAGGATTGGCAGTATAGCGGAGCGGAGCAGGCAGATATCGGATATGCCAAGTCTGGACAGGGCGGATTCAAGATAAGCACACCCGGACTGGCCGACCTGTAGAGACAGCAAGAGAGCGTCCCCTGACCCGGTAGGAACGCCCTCTCGCCACATAAGCCCCGCCGCACCAACAGGACTAACACCAGTCTAGCATTAGCCTACTCTGTTGTCAACCCCATAAACAACAAATTATGGGACTTGACAAACGCTCAGTAATGTGCTATACAAGGATGGACAGATGGTAAGACCATTCCATTTACCGCACGAGCGGGGAAGGGCAGGGTATGAGAAGTATCGACGAGCTTTTACAGGCAGTCGCGGAGGGGGACGAGGAAGCACAGAAAGAGTTACGGGAACGCTATCTAACGGCAGAGCAAGAGAAAGCGAGGGTAGCACGAGACCTCAAGCTGAAAACCGATTCACGACTGAAGGAACTGTACCCACGGGCTTTACGCGCCTACAACTTAGGCAAGCTCAATTTGGCAGAGGACTTGGACGACGAGGCGCTTGTCAAGGCCCTCAAGGAGCAGGAAGAGTTCTATGCGGATATGGGCGTGCCGATAGAGTCTTCCCCTGCTACGCCTTCGGAGCAGGCCGCCAACGCCGACACGGGCACGGAAGGGGAAGAAGTGCCGGTCAAGCCTACTGAAGACGATCCGGCCAAGGCGCTTGTCAGTGACAGGTCTACCCAAAGTCCGGGCGGTCAACCGCGAGACTACGTGCATGAGTTCTTCACACACATGAGCGGGTCTACGGCCAAGGACCAGCAGAACGCCTTTGCCGTCATCGCGGAGATTAACAAGATGAAAGACAAGGTGCGTGCCGATCAGATGCTGGAACAGATTTCCGACCGTCTATCTGCCGAGCCGATCAGGGTGTCGCCGTTCTAATGCTTGCCAGTGAACTGAAACTGGCCGAGAACAACGTCAACGCCATCATGGTTCTGTTGCGCCGTCTGGAAACCATTAGGAATACGACCGGATACGGCACGATTACCTTAGAGGTACAGAGCGGCATGGTGGTTTCAGGCAAGACCGCCATAAAAGATAAGGTACAAAGCACTTGACATTTTAGTAAAAGTGTGGTACACTACGGTCGCAACAGTAACAACACTGTTGAAAACTTGACGGTGAGGGACTACCCGAACAACGGGACTCTCACTTAGGCAACCAGAACAACTGGAGCCGCGATACCGATAGGTGGCAACTGCGTAGCGGGTGCTATCTGGTTCGTGGCTCTTTTTGTTGGCTCGATGCTTGTGCTCGATGCCGTAGCCGAACACCGCCAGTTGTTGTGAAGAACGCAACTAATTGGAGATGAAGCTATGCCATTCGCAAGCACAGTACATCAGACGTGGTGGACCGGGGATGCCACCACCGACACTTGGGTTCCTGACTTTTCCGCTCTTGTTATGGCCCCGCCTTTGCCGGGTGCCGACATCACCCTTTGGCCGATCATCGGCAAAGCGGCAGATGGAACCGAGCCTACTAAATACGAGTGGGTCGAAGAGGAACTTTCGCAACTCACCCTAACCTTGGGCGAAGCACTTGACACTACAGAGACGGAGGTCACCTTCGCCGCTGGTGAGATCGCCGCTGCCGGTCTTCGTGCCGGGGCTGTACTAAAGAACGCTACCGACAAGACCAAGATCGAAACCATCTATGTGTCCAGCGTAGACAATAGCACCACAGCTACGGTCATTCGTGACTATGGCGGTCTCGTGAGCGGCGGCGGTGGTGCGACCGGGCAGACACATGCCAGCGCCGATGAATTGGAGATCATTG
>JAQTTS010000330.1 GCA_028710655.1 Dehalococcoidales bacterium | reverse complement strand
CTGGGTCGGAATGGCATCATAACCTCGGCATAGTACCGCTTGGCCGCCTCATAGACCCGCCCTTCATCGGTTACATAAATGTCAGTGGTAGCCAGGTGAGAACCGAAGAGGTCACAGGGGAAGAGTATCCTGTCTTCCTTAAGATAGGTCAGCATTGTCTCCGGCCAGTGGACCCAGGGGGCATGAATAAACTCCAGGGTTCTATCACCCAGTGACAGATTCTCTCCGTCAGAAACCGTGTTGAAACGATCCGCCCTAATCCCGAGCAGATCGATGAGCATCCCCTTACACTTTTCTGTGGTAACTACCTGCGCCCGGGGATATTTCTCAATAACACGGGGCAGACTGCCGGAGTGATCCTGCTCGGCGTGATTGGCAATCAGGTAATCGATATCCCCCACTCTCAATCGATTGAGATTATCCAGCAACACTTCCGCCATCGGAGGATCCACTGTATCAACCAGGGCTGTCTTATCGCTGCCTTTAATAAGATAGGCATTATAGCTCGTGCCGTCAGGAAGCGGAATCAGCGAGTCGAACAACCGCCGGTCCCAGTCCGCCACTCCCACCGAGTAGACCCCGGGTCTTATCTCTCTCGGCCTCATTGTCCCCTCCTTTACTAGCCAGGCGCTCTTTCTAGTTTTTTAATTTCTCAAAATCGCTCTTGCCTGCCCCGCAGACCGGACACACCCAATCATCAGGGAGTTCATCAAACGGTGTCCCCGGCGCGATATCACCCTCCGGGTCACCCAGCTCCGGGTCATAGACATAACCGCAGACGGTACACTCGTACTTGGTCAATTTCGCCATTCTAAGCACTACCTCCTTTTCTCTTCAATATAGCTGGGAGCAGTCCTGGGTGTGGTACCCCGTTTGACCTGGTGATAATACTCGTAGGTCATAGAGGCCTCATCGCTGATAACATCGGCATCGACGATATTGCCGATAAAAATGGTATGGCTGCCCACATCTACTTCTTGAATTACTTTAGCCTCCAGATAGGCAACGGCGTTTTCGGTAACCAGAGGAGCACCGGTCTTACCTATCCTGTAATCAACTCCCTCGAGCTTATCGGTATCCCGGCCCGACTTGAAGCCAAAGCGTCCCACGAAAGAGAGGGGAGTCTCCCGGCGCAGGACAGAGGCCGTAAAGACCCTGCTCTCCTGGATAAACTGGTGGGTCAGGTTACTCTTGTTGATGCTTACGGCAACCGTCGCCGGCTCGGAGGTTATCTGGAACACGGTGTTGGCGATTTGAGCGTTGAGCCGATTCCCCTGCTTCGAGGCAACAACATACATGCCGTAACCTAATTTATGTAAAGCTTGAGCATTCACTTGCAGATACCTCCTGCTTACTTATTACCTACATCACCTCTTTTTCACTGGCCTCAACGGTACGATCGATCTCGGCACCAAGCGTGGGCGGTAACCCTTGGATATCCACCCTGAGAAAGCCGCGGACGATGGTAGCGGTAGCCTCGGTACGGGTCAGCCCCCGCGCCATCAGATACTCGACTTCCTCCTCGGCAATCTTACCTACCGCCGCTTCGTGGGAGAGGTCAATACCGGCCAGATTACCCTTAAGCTCGGGGATGGCGTGAATCATACCGCCATTATTTAGAATGAGTCCCCGGCACTCGAGGTGCCCCTTTACCTCAGGAGCACCACCATCGATAAAGCCACGGGCAATAATGTCACCCCCGGTGGTGATGGCACGCGATATGATTTCTGTCTTAGCACCTTTAGCCTCCAGGAATACTCTGGAGCCGACGTCCAGCGACGACCCCTTGCCGGCGACCAGGATACTGTTATACCTGACGGTAGCGTTTTCACCGACGCACCTGGCGGACGGGTACATCTGCAATGAGTGAATCGGCTTCATCAGTACGTAGTTGCTCAAGAAAAGGCCGTCCTCCTCCACAATAATCCCGGTGCGGGGGCGGACTGCCACCGCCGGGTTCCAGCTGTGTATCATGGTAAAGGTAACCTTAGCCCCTCTTTTGATATAGAACTCGGATACCCCCATATGCAGCCCGGGGTCTTCCCTGGATGCGGTGGTGCAGCCGGTAATAATATCAAGCTCTGAGCCTTCCTCAGCGATAACAATGTTGTGCACATTCTGCGCCAGACGCGCCTTGGCCAGATAGAGACAGGCCTGTACCGGAAAGACGGTCTTATGACCGGCTAGCGCCCTGATAAAATAACCGTCGCCACGGTTCAGCTCAACGTTGGCGGTGTACTTATCGGTATCCACGGCAACCGCCCGCCACCAGTAATCGGACAGCCAGTCGTACTTCTTTAACGCCTGGCTGATAGGTATTACCTCGACACCATCTCCTCTGATTGAGCTGTGAACCGGGGTATTGTCCATCTGGATATAGGTCCCCGACCTCTGGCTGGTATCATCCAGAACAACCCCTGCCTCCAGCATATGCTCCCTGGCCTGAGCCGGAAGCTGCTCCGGGTCCGGCTGGTAAGGCTGTTCTTCGGCTGAGGTAAGGTAGGTGCTCAAATCGATATCTTCACCGAAGGCAGCCGGTTTAGCCGCCGCCGCTTTAGCCTTTTTCCGATATGACTCCGACGACTTTATCTCAGACATTCGGGTGCCTCCTCAACAGACAATTGACACATGACCCGTAGCCGCTTTCCTTGATGGTCTGCAGTATTTCATGAGGGTCGCCCTGACAGCTGATTCTGCCGTCGCACATAACATAACCGGTACGAGCGTTCACGTAGTCCAGGATATGACCGGTATGAGTAATGATAAGCCCCATACATTTTCGGTCCGGAATCGGGCAGTGTTTTTCCAGGAGTTCATTAATCAACTCGCCGATAAGAACAATGTTTTCCAGGTCAACGCCGGACTCCGGCTCATCAAGCAGAGCCAGCTTCGGCTTCTGCGCCAGGAGCTGCATCATCTCGGAGCGTTTTATCTCCCCCCCGGAGAACCCGTAGTTTATTTCCCTATCCAGAAAGTCCTCCAGGTCAGTCCGTTTCGCCAGCTTGGCGACAGTATCGGCATCCCCCCGCCCCTTGAGACAGGCGGCAACCATATCGCTCATCTTTACCCCCCGCACCACCGGCGGGCGCTGGAAAGACATGCCGATACCTAAACGGGCACGCTCATCAAGCGATAACCCGGTTATATCCTTACCCTGAAAGGTAATACTGCCCCTTACTATCCGGTACTTGGGAAAACCCATCAGCGCCGCCAGCAGAGTAGTCTTGCCGCTGCCGTTAGGACCGAAGAGAACATGGGTCTCACCGGTACCTATCGTCATATTTATGTCGTGAAGGATTT
>JAQTTS010000329.1 GCA_028710655.1 Dehalococcoidales bacterium | reverse complement strand
CTGGATGCGGATATCACCGGTCCCAGCATCCCCAAAATGATGGGAATCAACGAGCGGCCCGCGGGCAGCGACACCGGAATTCTGCCGGTACTCTCCCGGTCCGGTATCGAGGTAATATCATTTAATCTGCTGCTGCAGCAGGAGGACGATGCCGTTATCTGGCGCGGCCCCCTCATTTCCAAGGCAATTACCCAGTTCTGGGAGGAGGTGGTCTGGGGCAGGCTCGACTACCTGATTGTCGATCTGCCGCCGGGGACTGCCGATGCTCCCCTGACCGTGATGCAGACCCTGCCGGTATCGGGGGTAATTATCGTCTCCACACCTCAGGACCTGACCAATATGATAGTCAAAAAAGCAGTCAGCATGGCCAAAAAGATGGACAAGCCTATCCTGGGAGTAATCGAAAATATGAGCTACCTCTATGTAGCCGAGATAGACAAAAAAATCGAGCTTTTTGGTAAAAGCAAGGGTAAGGAGCTGTCACAAGCGGCCGGTGCGCCGCTGCTGGGTCAGTTGCCTATCGACCCCGAACTGGCCAGGCTATGCGACGAAGGGAATATAGAGCGCTACAGCTCGGATGCCTTCAGCAGCCTGACCCAAGCCCTTAACAAAGCACTATCCCTGCCGAAAAGAGGAAAAACCGGGAGCTAAAATATGGTTTCAGAACACCAGGAATACGAAGCCCTCGTCGAGTCAAAGATGAGAGAGGCATACAGTGAAGTAGTGGTCGATCACGCCCTGCACCCGAGGAATCTGGGGAACATGAAAG
Organism: Dehalococcoidales bacterium; assembly: GCA_028710655.1. The sequence goes on along the minus strand of JAQTTS010000329.1, from coordinate 2,532 downwards.
ATGCCGACGCCTTCGGAAGAATTACCGGACCCTGCGGCGACACCATGGAGATATGGCTCAAAGTAAGCGGCGACACAGTTACCGCCGCTAGCTTCGCCACTGACGGCTGCGCCGCCACTATCGCGACAGGGAGCATGGCCACCGAGATGATCAAAGGCAAAACACTGGGTGAAGTCCTCGGCATCAGCCAGCAGGATATACTGAGCGCCCTGGACGGGCTGCCGGAAGGCAACCAGCACTGTGCCCTTCTTGCCGCGAACACTCTAAAAAAGGCAGCCAAGGACTACCTGGCTTTCCGCAAAGAGCCCTGGAAAAGGGCCTACCGCAAGTATTAAAGTCAAGGAGGAAGCTGAAGATGCCTCCCATAGTTTCTATCATCGGCAGGTCGAAGTCGGGAAAGACAACCCTTATCGAAAAGCTGCTCGCCGAGCTGACCGGACGGGGCTATCGGATAGCCACCATCAAACACACCCTTCATGACATTGAACTCGATGAACCGGGTAAAGACAGCTGGCGCCACATCAATGCGGGAAGCCACGCTACCATCCTCAGTTGCCCGGGCAAGGCTGTACTCATCAGACCGGTCAAGGAAGGCATTACGACCAGCGAGTTGGGCCGCATGCTCGGCGAAGACTACGACCTGATCATTACCGAGGGTCTTAAGCAGGGCGATGCCCCTAAGATAGAGGTACACCGCAGAGAGATCGGCCCTCTCCTGAGCAATATCAAGAAGCTTATCGCCATCGTCAGCGATGAACCGCTGGAGAGTAAGGTAAGGCAGTTCTCCCTGGAGGACATTAAAGGCCTGGCCGACCTCCTGGAAAAGGGGATGATAATACCCCAGATGGAGAGTACCACACTCTATATCAATAACGTCCCTGCACAACTGAGCACCTTTCCCAGGGAATTCATTACCAATACCCTGCTGGGAATGGTCTCTTCGCTAAAGGGAGTAGGTAAGGTCAAGAGCCTTGATATTTTCCTGAAACGAAGGGAATAAGGAGAAGGGTGATGGATTCCATCAGCTATGGACCGGTACCGTCCCGCCGGTTAGGACGCAGCCTGGGCATCAATAATATCCCCCCTAAGATATGCACCTATGCCTGCGTCTACTGTCAGCTCGGCAAGACCATCAATATGAAGGTGGACCGAGAATCCTTCTACCGGCCGGAGGAGATCGCCCGGGCAGTAAAGGATCAGGTGAACAAGGTCAAAGAGAGAAACGAACCGGTAGAATATCTGACTTTCGTCCCCGACGGTGAGCCTACTCTGGACATCAACCTGGGCAAAGAGATCGAACTTTTGCGGCCGTTCGACATCAAAATCGCCATAATCAGCAATGCCTCTCTTATCTGGCGTGAGGACGTCAGGGAGGAACTGGGCAAAGCCGATTGGGTCTCTCTGAAGATCGATACCGTAAGCGAAGAGGTCTGGCGCCGGATAATCCGGCCCCACAAGTCGCTGGAGCTCAAAGCGATTTTAGAGGGCATGCTTAATTTCGCCGCTACCTTCAAGGGTGAGCTGACTACCGAGACCATGCTCATCCTGGGCTTCAACGACAACAGCGAAGAATTAGAGAAGATAGCCCAATTTCTGGCCAAGCTGAAGCCGGACAAGGCCTACCTGGCCATCCCGACCAGGCCGCCGGCAAGAAAGAAGATCAAGGCTGCTTCCGAGTCGGCGATAAATATGGCCTACCAGACCTTCTCAAAGAGGCTGGACAATGTCGAGTATCTCATCGGCTACGAAGGGAATGCCTTTGCCTCCACCGGCAACATTAAAAATGACCTGCTCGGTATCACTTCGGTACACCCGATGAGAGAAGAAGCCGTGATTGGATTGCTGGAGAAGACGGGCGATGATTGGTCGGTGATAGAAAAGCTGATCAAGGACGGCGCCCTGGTGAAGCTGGAATATCAGGGGAAGAAATTTTATATGCGGAAACTGCCCGATAGAGCCGGGGCGACCGGGGAGCCCGGCAAAGGGGCAGGATAATTAAAAATGGCGCATAGAATAGGTCTGATAGTGAACCCGATAGCCGGGATGGGCGGCAGTGTCGGCCTGAAGGGAACGGACGGCAAGATGTATCCTAAAGCCGTCGAATTAGGTGCGGAACCGGTTACTGCAGCCAGGGCAAAGGTGTTTCTGTCCCATCTAAAACACAGGGACAAGCTGTTGTTCTCCGTCGCTCCGGGCAGGATGGGAGAGGATGTCGCGAAAGATGCCGGAATTAAATTTACCGTGGTATCTTCGCTAAGCGGGGAAAAAACGTCGGCCGACGACACTCGGAGAATCGGCCGGGAGATGAGCAGTAAAGTCGACCTGCTGGTATTTGTCGGCGGGGACGGCACCGCCCGGGACGTCTACGACGCCGTGGGGCTGAAGACCCCGGCCATCGGAGTGCCGTCGGGAGTAAAGATGTTCGGTGCCGTATTTGCGGTCAACGCCATAGCAGCGGCTGAGATTGTCGATGCCTTTATCGAGGGCAATGCCGCCATCTCGGAAAAAGAGGTCATGGACATCAACGAAGAG
>JAQTTS010000328.1 GCA_028710655.1 Dehalococcoidales bacterium | reverse complement strand
TTGTTCCGTCCGAACCTAATCGTAAAGAACTAATATTACCGGTTCCTCCTATAACAAGATTAGAGCGTTTTGTGTTACTCAAACAAATAGTCCCGGCATATCCTCTCGCGCCACAATTATTATAAGTATTTGTTCCCCCCTTAGCTTCTAATGTACCGCTAAAAGTATCCGTTGTTACATTATATAAGCTGATACGACCACCGGCACCTGTGGAAGTATTGGCGTTAAGAGCGTTTGCCTGGATAACTCCTGACCCTGTTAAAGTTCCAGCGGTAATATTAATACTCCCGCCTGAACCAGTAGAATAATTAAGATTTGCGGTAGAACTATTTGCACTCAATGTTCCGTTTACAGTTACTGTACCTGTAGACGAGATAATGATAGCGCCACCACCCTTTGACCCAGAGGAATTAGAAGTACTGCCACTTCCTAAAGAAACGGGATTCGTAAAATCACCATAAGTATTTCCTACTGTACCACTGCCATTATAGTCTCCGCCTCTTCCACCATGGCTTCCTCCACTATTTCCTATCCCCGGCCCCGCAGCTGCCCCAAACCCGCACCCATCCGCGTTCAGGCTGCCGCCCAAATCTATAGTAATATTCGCCGCGGTGATGGTGCGGCCTTTGCCGCCTGCAACAGTATTGCCCTGAGAGTCTTGAGTGGTTGTGGTAAGGTCCGTATACGGGCATGTGAGTGTGCCGCCGCCGGCGATAGTCAGCGTGCCGTTCACAGTTAAATCCGCGGCTGCGCCCTGCGTGTATGTAACCGTAGAGCCGTTATAGATATTGCAATCGCCGCTCACGGTGAGGTTACCGCCGGAGCCCAGCGTAAGCGTAGAAGCGCCGCTTGTGACCAAAGTTCCGATAGTCGTCGTCGCGCTCGCCGTAGTTACCGGCGCGTTCGTATAGCTTCCGTCTATATACACGGTATCCGTAGCGGACGGCACCGTCGTAGCGGTGACGCCGTCGGTAAGCTTCCAGTTATCGGCAAGCGCCCAGACGTTCGAAGTTCCGCCTTTCCACAATTTAACGGTAGAACCTACTCCTGCGGCGCTGATATTCCAATTCAGGTTATTCGAAGAGTCGGTCGCATAAGTCGCTGTCACGGTCTTGCCCGGGGAAGCGTCCGAATCCTTCACGTCGACATAGGTGACGGAGCCCGTTCCGCTCATCTGCAGTTTCCACTGCGTTCCGTCCGTCTGGGTACCGCTCGAGTCGCAGGAGCGAAGAGTCAGTATCTTGCCCAACGCGCCGGTAAGCGTCAAAGCGCCTGTCGCAGCCTGTGTCTGGCCGGACTGGAAGTACAGCGTATCGGCGGATCCGCCCGATATATTTTTCGTGAGATTGTAAAACGCAGTGGAGCCTAACAGCTTCTGACCCGAGCCGGTCAAAGTAACCGTGCTAGAATTTGCGGCAAATCCTGCCGTGCCGACGGAGTTTGTCCAATTGCCGGAGAGATTGAGATTCGTGGTGCCGGAAAGCTCCAGCGTGCCTGATGAGATCGTGACTCCCCCAACGGTGGAGTTATTCCCGGATAGCAACAACTTTGACGTACTGGAATTCTGCGTGATGCCGGTGACATGTGAGCCAATGGTTGCTGAAATAGTTGTAGTGCTGGTTCCTGCCCCCTGGTTGGTAATTGTTCCTGTGTTGTCTATGCTACCAGTAGTAAAATTAAATGCCTTATTGCTTTTATTATCAATTGTCAAATTACCTGTACCAGTTATGCCTCCACTGAAAGTAATTGGTGACGACCCAGCATTATTTACCGTTAATGACTTACTCAAAGTAATAGCTCCACTTACTGTAACTTCACTCCAAGAATTATCATATGGGCCAATTGTTGCCGTTCCACTGCTACCCGATTCCACTGTAACTGCGTTACCAATAGTTAAGCCTGGTCCTATTTGTAATCTTGCATTATCACTACCAGATATATCACCCAAAGTAATTGTTCCCGTACCAACTGCATTATTACTTGTCAGCAAAACTACTGTTCCTTTTTTAATTGTAACACCTCTAGCATAAGAGCTATTGTCGCCAGAAAGCTGAAGTTGCGACGCTGAACTATTTTGAATAATACCCGTTATGTCCGAGCCAATAGCGCCGTTTATAGCTATAATACTGCCTATAACGCTATCAACGGTAATCGTTCCCGTTCCATTAATATCACCATTGCATTCAATATCAGAACCCCATCCACCACCAGCGCCCATTGAAATATTATTTGCTAAAGTAATCGTATTACTAAAAGTTGTAGGAGCATAAGATTTTATACTAAGCGCCCCGCTGCTACCCGACGCTACTGCAATTGCATTACCAATAGTCAGATTAGTTACTACATGCAATGTAGCGCTTGCGCTCCCGCCTGTATCTCCAATAGTTATCGTTCCAGTGCCTGCTGCATTTGCGCTGGTGGAAGGCGCAACTATCCCGGCCTTGATCGTCACACCGCCGGAGAAGGTGTTTTCTCCACCCAACATTAGCATCGATGTTTGACTGCCTGTTTTACACAGAGCGCCGGAACCGTCGATTACGCCGGAAAGAGTAAGCGTCGCACCGGCCGTGTCGACCTGGAAACTATTAGAGCTGCCGCCGGCCATAGTAAATTTCTTCGTGCTTGTAACGTTAGCGCCTGTGTATTTGAATGTCACGTTCTTCCCGGATGAACCCAGGGTAACGACGCCGGCGTTATTTCCCAGAGGGCCGTCAGCGCTGTCGTTATTTACCGTGGGGACCGATATCGTTCCTTCCGATACCGTGAGAGCTCCGGTGAAAGTGTTGGTGCCGGAAAATACGGCCGTGCCCGAGCCTGTCTTCGTGACCGCGTATGCTCCGCTGATAACACCGCTTATGGTAAGTGTTCCCGAGTTTACGTTAATTGTATAATCTGCGCCCAGGGTTAAGGGCGCGGAGATGGTGCCTGTGCCCGATATGGTCTTCGACGTACCCGATACCGTCACCGCCGCGGTGCCGGACAAAGTGCCGTTCACGGCCAGATTGCCTGCAACCGCTATGCCGTTCGTGCTCGTCGCTATCGTAATATTAGGTGAGCTGTCGATCAGGTTGCCTAACGAGACACCCGCTGTGTCTATAGTGACGGTGCCTGAGCCGGAATTGGCGTCGAAGACGACGTTGTCGCCCGCAACAGGCGCGTTCGCCGAGCCTGCCGTACCGCCCGAAGAGGCCGCCCAATGGTTCGCGGCATCGCTCCAGTTTCCTGAGTTGCCCACCCAGTAACGCGTCGTGCCCGAAACGAAACTCCAATTAAGGTTATTCAGGGAATCGGTGGAATCTACACC
>JAQTTS010000327.1 GCA_028710655.1 Dehalococcoidales bacterium | reverse complement strand
ACATCAGTCTCCAGTTACTCGTGTCTCTCTTTGGGGCTCAGGCCCTCTCCAGACTTGGCGAGCACTTTTTAGAGCTAAACGCCCAGTTCATCACCAATGAGCAGGAGGTCAAGATTACCGGCGAGGGGGGAGACATCGAGTATATCCGGGTCCACCCCGAGGAGATTACCGCCAACTTTGACGTCCAGGTAAACCCCGATACCATCACCAAGATTACGCCGGTGGTCAAACAGGCCTCGTTGATGAACCTGAAAGCCTTGGCTGACAAAGAGGGCGAAGTGAAGCTTGACAAGAAGCCAATCTGGAAGGCTCTGATCAACGCCTTCCCCGAGATGGACAACGTTGGCGACATCCTCGTTGACGTGGAGCAGATGGCCGAGGAGCATATCGAGGAAATCTTGGGCGGGGGACAGCCTCAAGTGAGCTTGGATGATGACCACAAAGGCTTGCTCACCTTTGTTCAGAAGCACTTACTCGAGGCGGTCAACACCTACGACGACGAGATACTAGCTCGTTTCTTGGCTTACGTAGACGAGCTGAGAAACTACCTGCAGGCGGCCAACCCCAACCTCTTTGCTCCTCCACCACAACCGGGGATGATGCCGACTGACGAGAACGCCCTGATGCAGTCAATGGCCGGGGGCTTGTCTCCCGGGGCTAACGTCACCCAGGGGCAACCGGTGGGACTAACAGGGGATCAGATTAACCAACTGTGAGACTCAGACAGTCTAGGAAGTCTTGAGTAAATCCGCCCAGGCCCGACGATGACTGATAGCAGAGTTAGCTCTGTCCAGTTCTCTCCCCACCTCTCTGAGGAAGTGAACACGACCATCCTCACCAAAAAGCATGAAGACTCCTAGTGAGAACTTGGGGAAGTCTGTCACATAGACATTCTGTCCGCTTACGAATTCGGATTGGATCCGCGAGTCGATGTTAGCCCCTTCGCTTGGTTCCTTGCCATCCTCCGCAATGAACAGGATCTCCGAGATTCCCTCAGCCCTGGCTCTCTCTAGTTTGGAATCCATGTGGGTGAGAGTTAGAGTTCGGTCCTTCACCTCAACCAAGAGCACCAGTCTATCATCTATCCAACACTCGATATCGGCCAAGCGGCCCGATGAAGCATCGGCAACGTTTATCTTTTCCCGTTCCACTCGGTCAAAGAGGCCGAATCTCTCACCAATGGTCCTAAATAGAGCTGTCGAAACAGCCTCCACTCTGTCTCCACCAGACTTAACTGCTAGGTAGGTGTCGAGGAGAGTCTGCATAGCGTCTAAGCTCACTCGGTTTGGCACTGGATAAGTAACCGAAACCTCAGCTAACAGCCGGTATACCTCGATCAATATCTGGTCGAACACTTCTCTCACGAACTCCGGATCATCGGCTTCTTCTACCGTTGACAACACCTCGGTAAGAATATCCCAATCCGTCTTGTTCTTCTGTTGTTCTCGGTAATCAGCGGTGACAGCGGGGCACCGAAGAGGGTTATTTACGTATGGTTCAGGAGAACCACCCAAGACGCGGTGGTTAGCACGGTCAAAAGGGACAATAACAGCGTGAGCAACTGTTCGGGCGTCAAAGGAGGCGGGGTGTTCCCAGGCTTTCTGGAGAGAGTGGGCATTCAGGGAGGGATCAACTATCTTGCAGAGTACCTGAGTCGGTAGGACGTAGTGATACGACCTAATAGAACTGGTGAGACTCTGCCGAATCAACTGCTTGAGGGGCTCTTTACTAGCGGGGAGAGCGTCTGGTAGTTCTCCTTGGGAGGCAAGGGAGATAATGTACTCCCATCTGGTATCTAGATACAGCTGGCACGCCTGGGATAGCGATAGTTCGTCGGGCACGATGAGTCCCCCATAGATTTAGTAGTTAGTCCACAGCGCCTCTACCCGGTCGGTTTTGACCGAGTGAGTCTTCTTGACTCCCTCCTCATGAACGTTCCATCCGCCGTACAACTCATCCATTAGATCACAGTGATAACCGGATATCGCTACTTTGCCCTGAACAGACTTTAAAACCTCGGCCAATCGGATGTGGTCCCTATCTGCCATCTCGTAGAGGTAAGCCTTAGCATCACCTCGAGACTCATGAGGATACGGAGGGTCGCAGTAGAAGAGCGTTTCGTCGCTATCATATCGCCCAATCACTGCTAGAGCGTCATCATGCTCTATCTGAACCATCAGGAGGCGGGAAGCAATCCATTCAAGACCCTCGACGCTTCCCAGCCAACGAGAAACAGCACCAGCCATGCCTGCTCGGCTGGTCTTTAGACAGTTGGCCCAGCGACCAACCGAGGCTGTTTGGGCTAGCCCCGTACGAACTTGACGAGCCCGGATAAAGAAGAGCCTAGCACGTTCGATATCAGAGAGACCGGCACCGTTGCCATTGGTCTCTATGGCTCTAACAAACTCCTCCCGAGAGAAAGGGGTCATACCAATAGCATAGAGTAGTTCTTCCTTATGATCCCGAAGCACACGAAAGAAGTTGACGACATCGCTGTCAATGTCGTTGTAAGTCTCAACAGGGGATGGCTCACGATTGAGGAGCACGGCGGCAGAGCCTCCAAAGGGTTCGCAGTAATGCGTTGTCTTTGGAAGCAGGGGAAGGAGCCAGTCTAGATGGCTATATTTACCACCGTACCAGCCAAAAGCGATGCACTTGCGCGACATTTGATCTCCCCGATTAGGCTGACCACTAGCCCTATTCTACCGGACAATCAATCTTGTGCCAAGTGCAGCGGAACCCCATGCTATAATAGCCCTATATGCGCAAACGTTTCCCCTTCCTCAAGAAGCCGACCATCTCCCCCGAGGAGTGGGAGCAGATCCGCTCCGAGTCCGAGGCCGCCAAGGAGCTGCTAGACGACCCCCGCTTTGCCTTCTTCCGAGAATATCTTGATAACGCCCAAGCCTCGATCACCGACCACTTTGTCAACAACCGCATCAAGGCCGTTTCCGAGCGTCTCAAGGTAAGCGACGTGCTGACCAAGATACTAACCACCACCAGGCGAGAACAGGAGCAGGAGCTATCGGGCCGTTACAAGTTCATCGAGGAGCTACTAGCCGACCTTGAGCAGACGGCGGGACTGTTTGAGGAGTATCAGAAGGCTCAAGCTGAGGGCAAGATCGTTATCGAAGAGAACAAAGAGAAATGAAGTTTGATAAGCCGCTAGACCAGGACATCATCGAGGAGCGGGAAGTTACCCGACCGGCCGTTGTTCAGGACGGGGTTAACCCTGATGGCACACCTCGTTTTAAGATTGAGCAGGTAACCGAGACGGTTCAAGAGGTTGTCCGCTACACCAAGGCGC
>JAQTTS010000326.1 GCA_028710655.1 Dehalococcoidales bacterium | reverse complement strand
CAGTACATCAGACCCGCGAGGTGGAGTTAAACCCAAAGACAATGAAAATGTACCGCGAGCTGGAGCAGGACTTCTATGCCTGGGTCGAGACTGAAAAGGGGCAAGGGCACGAAATAAGCATCAACAACGCTCTTACTAAGTTGCTGAGGCTGCAGCAGGTCTGCTCCGGATATGTACCCTCTGATGACGGAGAAACTGTGCAGACGGGGACTGAGAAGCTTGACGCACTGGCCGAGGTGTTTGACGAGCTGGGCCAGCATGAGCCTGTTGTTGTGTTCTGCCGGTTCCGGCACGACCTTGCTGCCGTGCACCAAGCCGCTGAGATGGCAGAGCGCACGAGCGCGGAGTTGTCGGGCAGCAAGAACCAACTGCAGGAGTGGCAGGACGGCAAGTATAACGTGCTTGCGGTCCAGATCCAAGCAGGCGGGGTCGGGATAGACCTGACGAGGGCCTGCTATTGCGTGTACTACTCCGTGGGATTCAATCTCGGAGACTATGAGCAGAGCTTGGCGCGGGTACATCGTCCGGGGCAGGAGCGGACAACGTTTTACATCCACATCCTTGCCGTGGACACAGTCGACGAAAAAGTACAGGAAGCGCTCGAAAAGAAGAAAAAAATTGTTGAAAGTATTTTAAGCAGAAACGAGGGGATAAACAATGATTAAAGAAAAAATCGACAAAGTGATTGACGACTATGAGGACATAAACCGCATCTCGGAAGAGCTGGAAGAAAGCCAGGAGGAGATGGTGCTTTTAATGAAATATCCGGTCAGAATCCACGTTTACAAGCACATCGTTCGGATGGCACAGGCTGTCGGAGCAGAGTTGCAGGTGCTCAATAATGGGCTTGATGTCTACCCGTATACGCACCAGTTCACGTATCGGGGCGCTGTGTTTTTTGAATTATCAAAGACAAAGGAGCTCGAAGAAGATGCTAAATAAAGTAAAAACGCTGGTATCGCTTAAAAAGCAAATGGAAGACCTTGACACGCAGCTAAAAAGCTTGAAGCAGGAGTATGACGAGCTGGAGCCTCAGGTTATTGAGTACATGAGTTCCGAGGGGCTGCAGCGCCTCACGGTTGATGACCGTACGGTCTATGTCAACCGGCAAATATGGGCGTCTGTGAACAGAGCCAATTCCGAAGCCCTCAGCATATTAAGGTCGAACGGCCTTGATGACTTTATCGAGGAAAAGGTAAACAGCCAACGGATCAGCGCATATGTAAGGGAGTACGAAAAGAACGGCGAGCAGATCCCGGACTGGTGCCATGATGCTCTTAACATCGCAGAGAAGTTTTCAGTAGGCATGCGCAAGACGAACTAAACCAAAATAAAAAAATATATAGAACAGGAGATTAAAAAATGAGTACAGAATTAGCAAAGATTGACAATTTCGCGGCGCTGAAAATCGCGACGGAAGACTTGAAAGAAATCCTGCAGGAGAACCTTGGTGGGCAAAGGATTTCCGCGTCCGAGCTGGACCGGATAAAGATTCCGTCCGGAGGCGGGACCACGTGGGAAGTGCCCACGCTTTCCGGCATGGAAGACACGAAGGCGGTTACAGGGGTGGTTATCTACTTCCGCAACCAGAATGGATATTGGAAAGAAGCTTACGATGGGCAGAGCAACCCGCCTGACTGCGCCAGCAACGACGGGGTTGTCGGTGTGGGCGACCCGGGGGGCGAGTGTGCACTTTGCCCGCTTAACCAGTATGGGAGCGACGGAAAGGGCAAGGCATGCAAGAATATGCGCACATTGTTTATTCTGCGCGAGGCTGATGTGTTGCCTCTGGTGCTGACCCTGCCGCCGACAAGCCTTAAGGATGCAAGGAAGTATTTTCTGAGGCTGGCCAGCAAGGGAGTGCCTTACTACGGAGTGGTTACGGAGATCACGCTCGAAAAGGATAAGAACGAGGGCGGGATCGTATATAGCAAGGCGCAGCTGACGCTTAAATCACAGCTGAGCGCTGACACTGTCAAGAAGCTTAAAGCGTTCCAGGAAAGCTTAAGGCCTGCGCTCGAAGCAGTAAAGATCGACGCAGAAGCAAGGTTCCCGGGAGAAGAGCAATAAAGGTTCGTCGGGCTGTCCTCAACAGCCCGTCACCATCGAAAAAAGAATAAGGAGTGTTTTTATGGCAGAGCGAAAATCAAGAAACCCGCGCATTAAAGACCTTAATTACAGAACGAAGTTCAACTGGCTAATGAGGCACTGCCCTAATAAGCAGTGTTGTGAATGCGAGTATTATAACGCTGTCAAAGGCTGCCGGCATCCGGGCTATCCGGGACCGCTATATGACGACAAGGAGGACAGGCATGCAAAAATTCTTTAAAGCTCTTTTCGAGAATACTGAGGACAAGTATTTGCTCATATGGACGTTTTCGGCAGCAGCAAAGGAAAGCTGCTGGTTCCGGGGCTGGGAAGGTGCAGCGGAGTATGTGAAGACGCTGAAAGATAAAGTCGGCAACGTTGACACATATGTGGGGGTGGGCTTGTCGCCGCAGGATTATGGTGCAAGCAAGCGCTGCCTGCAAAAGGACATAGCCGGCATCCCAGCGCTGTGGATCGACATTGATATCCAGAATGCTGTGCACAAGAAGCCGAACCTACCGGCATCTGTCGGCGAGGCGATGAAGCTTTTCGACTGGCTGCCGATGAAGCCGACTATTACAATCAACAGCGGGCACGGGTTACAGGCTTGGTGGGTATTCCGGGAACCTTGGATCTTCAATAGTGATGGCGAGCGGCAGGAAGCACAGGAGCTGGCAAAGCGGTTCGTGTATGGGTTCAAGCTCCACGCTGCTAAATACAACTGGGATGTGGATAGTGTGCATAACCTTGACCGCGTGCTCCGGGTGCCGGGAACGATGAACTGCAAATCCACACCAATACCGGTGGAGATACTTGAGCAAAATAACTTAAGGTATAACCCCTCGGATTTCGAGGAAGTTTGCCCGGAGATCTCAGGACAGGATTACGAAAAGACTGCCGCAGGCGATATCGTACTCAGCGCTTCTGCTGGGCCGCCGTTTGATAAGTTCGAGGCGCTTAAACTAATTGAGCCAAAGTTCGCGCTGTCGTGGGAACATAAGCGCAAAGACATGCAGGACCAGTCAGCAAGCAGTTATGACCTCTCACTGGCAAACTATATGGCTATGGCTGGATGGTCTGAGCAGGAGATGGCAGATACCCTGATTGCCCATAGGCGCCACAATGGCGAGGACCTAAAGCTCCGGCAGGATTATTACAAGCGGACAATCGGCATCGCCATTAAAAACGCCGAGAAATACCGGGCCGAGGAAGACATTATGC
>JAQTTS010000325.1 GCA_028710655.1 Dehalococcoidales bacterium | reverse complement strand
ACTTATCGACGCGGTGTGCAATATAGCGTTTCCGTTCCTCTGCGTGGTCATGTTTCCTTATTGCCTGATAAGAGCCTGGGGAAGGATAGCGAACGATGTTTCGACGATTCATAAAATGGCTGATAGGGGAAATTAAGTCACCGTTAGAATTGTGGAAACTGTGGGCGGAAGCTGAAAGAGCTTACAGAGAACAGATACGCAAAGAGATGTATGAGGCTGCCGAGAAGGAAGACTGGGAGCTCTATAACGTTTTATGGAAGGCCTATAACGACAGTCCGGGAAATCGGTATTAAGAGGAGTGGTTATGAAAATACGGCTGGTAAAAGACGTCACGATGAAAGCGGTGCCGGCGGTTAAGTTACTGACCGGAGCCGAGGTAGAAGCCCGTCCAGACGTTGCCGCCGAGTGGGTAAAGGGCGGTTATGCAATCCCGGTGGAAGAGGTGCTGAAAACGGAGAAGGCCGTCCTACCTCCGGTTGAGAAGAGACAGGGTAAGAAACAAACGAGTAAGAATTAGAGGAGCTGCCGGTCCCTTAGGCAAGGCCGGCGGCAGAACCTCCTCTTTATAGCTTTCCTCCGATTTGACTTCACAAATCGGGGGAAGCGCTATGCAGAGCAGGTAATTGCATAAAGGAGACTGGGATGTCTTTGAAAGTAAAAACAGAACCGACAGTGGAGCCGATAAGCCTGGCTGAGGCGAAGGCGCACCTGAGGATTGACAGCGAATCGCTGGCAGAGAACCTGACGACCACGCAGACGATAGCGCCCGGAGCGCACGTAATCGCTGCTGCGTACTCCTTAGTCGGTACCGGAGTGGAAGTATCGGGCTATGACGTGCTGGTGAACATGGTGTCCGGTACGAACGGTGCCGGGGGAACGGTGGATGTGAAACTACAGGAGAGCGAAGACAATTCGAACTGGAGCGATGTTGCGAGCGGGGCTTTCACGCAGGTGACGACAGCCAACGATAATGCCGTGCAGGAGAAGGCATATACCGGCAGTAACCGGTACATCCGAGCAGTGGCAACGGTGGCGGGGAATACATGCGACTTCGGAGCGGATGTAATCAAGAAATCGGGGCCTGCGACCGAGGACTCGGTACTGAATATGATTATCGCGGCAGCGAGGCGCTACGCGGAGCATGTGCTTTCGTGGAGGTCTTTCATCACGCAGACGCTGGAGCTCTGGCTGGATGAATGGCCGGACGAAGATTATATAGAACTTCCCCAGCCTCCGGTACAGGAAACGGCGGTGACGGCGGGAAGTTTCGTGACGGGGACGGTGTACCGCATCCTGACGGTGGGAACGACTGATTTTACGCTCATCGGCGCGGCTTCTTCTGCGGTGGGAGTTTGCTTCAAGGCAACGGGCGCCGGGACAGGTTCCGGTACCGCGACGGTATCCGGGGTAATCACCTACTACGGGACGGATGATACGGCGTACTACGCGACCGGGATTTCTTTGGACAAAGAAGACCAGTACAACCCGAAGGTATACCTCCGGTATGGGGAGAGCTGGCCGAGCACGACGCTGCGGCCTCACAACGGCATCTGTGTGACATATATAGCCGGGTACGGGGATGCGGGGAGCAATGTGCCGAGTCAGTTCCGGCAGGGGCTGCTGCTGCTGATAGGGCATTACTACGAGCACCGGGAAGAGGTACAGACAACCGGGTTGAACGCGGTAACTATTCCGCTGGGGGCGCAGGCGCTGCTCGGCGGTGATAAGGCTTATTAAATGAGCAGGGCTGGAGATTACAGGAGCAGAATAACCTTCCAGAAGCTGGTGCAGACGATGAATTCGATTAACGAGACAGTCATCAGCTACGAGGATGTGGCGACGGTATGGGCGGCAATCGACTGGCAAAGCGGGCGCCGGTACGAAGCGGCGAAGCAGCTCAACAGCGAAACAGACGGCGTGATACGGGTCCGGTACCGGAGCGATATCCGTCCCGAGTGGAGGATAAAGTACGGAAAGAGATATATCCAGATTCTTTCGGTGGCGAACAGCGGAGAGCGGGACCGGGAAATAATCATGAACTGCAAGGAACTGAAAGACTGATGAAGCCGAGCGTTTACATACGGGACATGAAAAATCTGGAGAAGGAAGCGAACAAGCTGCTCAAAGACTTGAATAACGGAAAGGTAAAAATCATCAAGGAGCAGGTGAACATCGTCAAGAAAGAAATCAGGGCTGCAGCTCCGCAGGGGCCGACAGGGAATCTGAAGAAAGCGGTATATTCGAATGTCCTGCCTCCTAATGTTGAACGACGCCGAGCGGTAGGGTTTGCCGGCATCAGGCCGAGGAAAGCTCCGCACGCGCACCTGGTGGAATACGGGCATGGGGGACCGCATCCGGCGAAGCCTCATCCGTTCTTCTGGAAAGCAATTGAGAAGGTTGCAGACAAGGTAACGGAAAACATCAGTACCGGTTTGAAGAAGATAATAGAGGGTTGACATGCTGATTGAGCAGGCATTGACGACAGAACTGATAGCAACGACGGGAATCACTTCTCTGGTGGGGAAGAGGATATATTACCTGCAAGCTCCGCAAAACGTGACGAAACCGTACATTGTCATTGAGAAACTTGACTCTCCGGAGATATCAACTCATGACGGACCTTCGGGGCTTGCCAGCCCGAGGTTCAGTTTTTCAGCGTATGCGGCAACGTACAGCGAAGCGAAGACCATATCGGCAGCACTCAAGACGGCGCTGGACGGGTACAATAGCACCATGGGGGGAACCGGAGGGCTGGCAATAGATATCCCGCAGCGCGATGACGAGTGGGATAACTATGATGTGGAGCTGAAGCTGTACGAAGTTATCAGCGAATACACCATCTGGTACAAGGAGTGAGGTTGATGCCTAAGAGTATTTACTATCGGGACCCGTACATTTATATCCTAGTCAATGAAGTCAAGAACCCCCTGAAGCAGACGATAGACGTATTAACGAACCCGAAATCGAACATCATCCAGAAGGCGAAGGCGGGGAAGCAGTTGCTCGGGGTGATGCAGGTTATCCAGGATAAGTTGCCTGAGCCGACGCTGGAGAATGTGCAGAAACCGGGGACGCGGATACTGGTCAGAACGAAAGACGAGTTCTTCCGGAGGCTTCATTTCCCGGCAGTCGAGCGGTATGTCAAGCCGATGGTGAAGTTCGTCATTGCCATCTATGACACCGATCTGTACGACCAGTGGTTCAACTGGTGGGTATGGGAGATAAAGAAAAGCGACTGGCCTCCGTTGAGGCCTCTCGAACCTGACCCTCACTGGTTCAGCGAAAAATAAATAAAAGAGTAATTTCAATAA
>JAQTTS010000324.1 GCA_028710655.1 Dehalococcoidales bacterium | reverse complement strand
TGCCGACAGCCTCCTGGAAATTCCGGTCTATCTGCTCTCGCCAGCCACAGCTGTCAACTGTCTGAGCCAGGTATTCGGGGCTATCGGCCATATAATTCAGGTCCTCTCTGGATGTGGGATTATAGCTGCCGCCGGTTTTATCTCCGCCCGTTGGAGCCGAAGCCTGGGAGGATACACCTTGAGCGAGCCGTATCCCCAGTCTCATTACCCGGGTATTCTCTTTATCGAACGCCTCCGGAGAAACAACCGCCCCCTTGGTGAATACCGTATCGCCGGGCTCGATGATTGTAACATAGTTAAACATCTGCTTGCCCTGGGCGCAAAGAACACCATAAACCTCTGCCTGCCCCTTCCAGTAATAGGAAGCATCTGTGTGCCCGGCCTTGGTATCATCGGTATATTTCTGCATGGCGTCCCGGGCTTCCTGACAGTAATCTATGCCGGTGGATGGCATATTGCAGGGAGAGTTGGGTGTGCAGGCAGGATTCAGCTCACCGATTTCATATTTCTCAAGAAATGATTTTGCCTCATCGATGCCCTTTTTCATGAAACCCTGCTTGAGGAAGTTCTGGTATTGCTCCTCGTCCATTCCGCCTCTCCACAATCCGGCACGAAAGCGGGTCATATTATACACATGCTTGGCCAGGTTGGGAACCTCTATCTTCCAGCTCCTTAAATCATATCGACCGTGGTATGTGTTTTTATCCCCGTAGTCAATTATGAACTCCACCTTGTCGTAGCCTCTTTCCGGAGCGTGTAGCGACCAGCCTCCCAGCAGTTTATCGGCCTGGTCCCATAAATCTTTGTGAAATTCTCGGGTAATTTTGAGCTGCTGGCCGGCCAGTTGAACCGGCCCTTCAAGCAACTTCAGAGTTATAGACTGGGCCTCTTTTTTTTGGGCCGCGGTAGCCGGGACAGTGCTCGGTAATCTTCTCAATGCGCCACTGCTGAGAGCTCTCTCAGCAGCCGAAACAACCGGCTCTCTCGATGCCAGGGCTACCACCATAATGACACCGCCCACGGTAACCAGCAGTAAAGGAAGGAGCGCTTTCGATATGCTTTCAATCTTGGTAATACCGAAAGCTACGAGGCCGCCGACAATTACTGTCGGTATCAAGGGGATAAGAGCTGCCCACACCGGGGAGCCCTTGCGGAGAACCATGGTAATAGTAGGATATCCGTCTATCATACGGGCGACAGGTTTAGTGGTATGAAAA
Organism: Dehalococcoidales bacterium; assembly: GCA_028710655.1. Next base: position 2,095 of record JAQTTS010000324.1, on the reverse strand, counting down.
CCACTGTCTATCATTTCCTTGTAGAGATAATCAAGCTCGAGCTGGGAAGGCATACTATCGACAACCATCTGGACTTTAGCCTTTTCGCCATGCTCGATGGAATCCTCCATGATAGTGAGAGCGTTGGCAAATTCGTTTATGCCGTGGCCGGCAATCTCGAGAGCGACATCTGCATCTGTCTGCCAGTATGGTCTTGGCTCGTCGTAGACTCTCATGGGATTTGTTCCCTCGTAGACGGGGAACATTTCTTCACGGTTTTCTTGACCGACAACCAAAACGCCTTCTTCTTCTTGCGAATACATAACAAATCACCCCCTTCTATAGGTTCATGGCTTATTATAGAACGGGGGTGATTGAAATTGTCAAGCGGAAGCGTGGCAAAAAGGACATTCCGTTAATTTCGGGATATCCTTCTCCGGGATCTCCCAGGACTCCCCACACTCGTCGCAGGTAACCCTTTTCATCCTGGGTGGAGTGATATCCCGGGGTTTGTCCTCGCCGGCTATCTTGAAAGGAATATGGGCCATGTGCCTTACCGGTTCCTCCGGGGTATCCTCCGACTGGTTGGCTGGCAGTATATCCTCCGGGGGTTCGTTGGTCTTATCCTCCGGAGATTCATCCGGAACAGCGTTTTTAACGGAATCCAGGACGAACTTTTTGAAATTAACAATGTAGTTTACTCCGGCATCGCCCATATCCATGATGGCAGCTGCCACCATCGGATTAGCTTCGTGGATATATTCGAATAACCGGCTCGGGTCGAATTTCTCGATGTAATCCTCAAACCCTTTCAGGTATTTGAAATATACCTCCGGGATAGGAAGTGCCATTCCCCCCTCGACATATTGTTTCACATCTTCCGGGGTTACCCCTTTCAGGATCATGGAGAGGTTAGCTATAACATCGGCATGGTAGGTATCCAGATACATCTCGATGGCTGTTGTTTTGAGAAACTTACCACCGATAGAGCTTAAATGCTTGAGTCCGTCTATCATTCCTGGCATTATCCGCCTGCCTTTGCAGCAGCGTTAGCGATTTTGCTCATGAAGTTCTTAACCTCGCCGATAAACTCCTGCTTCCCCTGGGCCGACATATCCTCCCGTTTCTGTTCAGCCTGGAATCTCTGAATAGTAAGGAAATCCTGAATGTTAAACACCATCGGGGTCCCGTCGGGGTTCATCATCTGGATGGGACTGGATTGCGGAGCTGCCGGCTGCGGAGCCCCGTTAGACACACCCAACATGGCCCTGATAATAGGAGCCAGCGTCTGCAACGCGGATGTGTATTGAGGGAGGTTTGTTAAAATCTCTCCCAAGCCGCCGCCCTTGTTAGACTGGGTAGTAACAGCCTTGACTACTTCCTCCAGCTTTGTTTCAACTGTATTATCCTTCATGAATGGCGCCAGGGCGGTAATCAACTCGGCCACAGAATCCTTGGGTGTTTCACGATTAAGATACGGAGCCAGTGCTGTTAGCAATTGTGAGGCCGGCTCCTGCGGATACTGCTGAGGTGCACTGGTAGCAGCTGCTCTCCTTGCCCGGTTCTTGATGATTACAGTCTGGGTGGCTTCCTTGAAAGTGTATGTTCCCAGTCCGTCCCCGATCCGTTCTGCCGAGAATATCCCCTCATCATCTTCTTCGACTTCCCAGTCTCTGCCCTGCTCGGCCATTTCCTTTCTCTGATCCTCGGTTCTCTTATTCGGTGGGGACAGCTCTGCCTGCAGTAAACTGGACATTTCCGAGGGCTTCCCTGACTGTTTCAGGTAATTCTTCCAGAGCATAAACCATTGTTTCCGTAAATCGATGGCGATATTCATGGCAGAGAGGTTATACCAAACGCGATCCAGGTTGTAGGGATCGTCGCCGAAAACAACGTCGGCTATTCCCATGAGCTTCTCGGGAACAACGCCCCCCATGTCCTTTCCCATCTTAATGAATATCTGGTATTCGGTTAATCCCATTTCCTCGCGTGATAGTGTCGGTTCCTGCCGGCCACTATTCTCCGGTTCTTCAACTGACACCTGTGCCGGCGGCTGTTTCCGCGGAGGTGGAGCTGCTTTCTTCGGCTCCGGCTTGGCGGGCACTGGTTCTTCTCC
>JAQTTS010000323.1 GCA_028710655.1 Dehalococcoidales bacterium | reverse complement strand
GTCAGGATGACCATCTTGCCCCGGCACATACCGTAAAGCCTGTCCACCGTGTCCTCGCGCATAAGCTCCGTCAGGCCATCGTCCTCGAGTGCCAGGCGGCTGTTGACCACTACCGGAAGCCCGCGGCTCACCCGCTCGTCGATGATGTACCAGTAGAGCTCCCTGGTGAAGTCGGATGGCTTCTCCTTGCCCACGTCATCGAGCATGAGGAGCCTGACGGTGCGAAGCTGGGCGTAGATCTGCTCCTCCGTCTCGTGGTAAGGCTTCTGCGCGTCCGGGATGTTGTAGGTGGCACGGATTCGTCTCACCAGGCCGGGTCCTTTCTCAAACCTCACCGGTAGCGTGGCGCTGGCCGGGTCTCCCCTCCAGTTGTCGATAAGGTGATTGGCGATGCAGGCCATGAGCGTGGACTTGCCCACGCCCGGCCCCCTTGAGTACAGGTAGAGCGACGGCATGCCCCTGGGATTGTCCAGGTCGAAACTTTCAGCGTATTTACGGCATATCCGCAGCGCCGCCCGCTGGAACTCCGGCTCAAAGTCCTCGAACCGGGTGCAGTGCAGGTCGGACGGGATGCCGCATTGTTTCCGCCACCTCTCCCTGATGGCGACCCTCTCAAGCTCCCGTTCCTGCTCCTCCAGCCGCTTCTCTTCCTCTTCGCGCTTGTGCCGGCAAACCGTACACTCCCTGGGCCTCACTTCACGCGGCGGCTGGCAGAAGAAAAACGTGGTCACCTCGCCCTCGAAATTGCCGCCGCAGGTCTGGCACTCGCACTCATCCGTCCTCGTCTCCTGCCTCGGCCTCCTCTCCGCTGATGATGACTGTCCCTCCGGCATCCCGGAAAGCCTGGACAGGGTCTTTCCGATCGGGGCCAGCCCCCCGTCGCGTATTTGTTGGTTCTCGTTGCTCATTGACTCTCTTTTCCCCCTTCATCCGGCCTTCGACGTAGCTCAACAGGTCTCCCGATGGTCTCACACTGGTTGTTTCCCAGATGAGCTTCGCCAGGTAGCCGAAGTCGTAATTGGCTTTTCTGGCGATAACTCCGATGCGCCCGTATGGTGGCGCCCGCCCGGCGCAAACCTGGTAAAGCTCACCCACCCTGGCAATCGCCTCCTTGCGGTCAGGCGCGCCTTTAATCTGCTCCAGGAGGTTTTCAAAAAGCCCTTTGTCCGGTAAGCCACCGCCAGGTGGTAGTTTCTCAGGTGAGAACTCACCTGAGCGTTCACCTGAGTCCTCAGGTGAATTTCTTTTTCGTATTCCGCTTTCTTTTTCGTATTCTCTCTCAGTACCCGGGTGATAGAAGGGGGTGTGGGGGAAGGAAGAGGGTTTTTCTGGTTTTTCAGGTGAAGCCTCACCTGAAAGCTCACCTGAAAATTCACCTGAAGTTGTTTCCTCGTTCACCTGAGCGTGTATTGGGCGTTCATCTGAGATAGCTTCCGGCGTCAGCTGAGAGGCATTTCCACTCTCACCTGACGTTATTTTCTGGCTCGCCTGAGCGCTGGTTTTATTCTCACCTGGGACAATTTCATCGCCCGCCTGAGAATCGTTGTGGCTCTCACCTGGGGTAACGTCGCCGCTCACCTGAGCATCGTTTTGCCTCTCAGCCGAGGACGGCCAGTTTTCGGTGACGACCGTTGTAGCCCCCCTCTTATACCTCAGCCGGTCCTTCCAGCCATTCAGCGGCGGATATTCCGAGGGCCACGCCCATTGGGGCCTCTGAATGTCCCACCAGTCAAGAATCTGGATGGCGGCGGAGCGCGGCGTTTCATAGAGTCTTATCAGGTTATGACGCTCAAGCTCCTCCAGTAAGCCGGGGACATCAGTCTTGGTAATGTGATCGATGTTGGGGCAGCAGACGTACTTTACCTCTTCAGGGTCACCACAAAGTCGGCCCTGGTCATCGGCATTTGCCCAGATCAGAGGGAAAAGACCGATAGCCTTCAGCGACAGCCGCCCGTACCGCCTGTCGGTTGAATAGCTTTGGGGGAATACTCTCCCCCTGGCGACGGATCGGCGCATTACGCCTCCAAAGGATTAAACGTATTCACGGCTAAGCTTTGTGTATCACTGCTCACTCTTTATGTACTCCTCGATGGTTTCACCGGCCAGCTCGGCCAGCACCTGCCTTTCATCCTTCTGCTCGATTTCCTGGATCTGGGCGCGCATGGCAGCCGTCATCTCATCCATCTTTCTCTGCCTTCTTGTTCTCTTTAACCCCGGCGGTGAGGTTCGCCAACGTTTCCAGGCTTTTAATGGTCTGCTCCACCAGGTATACTGTGGACGGGCTCATTAGCAGCCGGTGCTCAGCCAGGCTGTCCTTCCAAAAATGAATTAGAGATTCAAGCTCTTTCATAATCAACGCCTCTTCGACAAACTCACGGAAGACCTCTGTCCAGCTATCACGCCTTGCCCGGCCGTGAGGCGCGCGATGTATTCTCGCTTCCCCGGATGTTCGTCAAGCCATTTGCCGTCGTCTTGTCTCTTTAGCCTGTTTTTAACTCGGTGGATGGCATTACCGGGGCAGCGGAGTTTCTGAAGAGTGTTGAACCTCGCTATTCCTGGAAGGCTCTACAAAGCTCTCGTTATCTGGTTTGGTATTACCATCACCCGGGAGATTATCGCTTATTAAGCCTTTGCGTCTGCCGATGGCAATGGCCAGATGGAAGAGGGTTTGCAGCCTCTCCCTTTCTATTCTTGAGTCTCCCGGCGATAGCAGAGTTATTGCCACATGTCTTCGCTGCATGAGTGTGCCATCCAACCTGTTCTGGTAGTAAATAGGTTAGCTGTGCTGGCCGTTAGACGGGACAGCCGTGTCTCCCGGGCCATCCTTTGCCCTGTCATAGGGGGGCAGGGAATACTGGAGGGCTACCGCTCGCCTGACCATGGAACCGATATCGGTCCTTTCCAGTTCCGCGAGCTTTACCAGCGCCTCGTAATCCGAATCGGAGAAGAGCACCCGCATGGACACCTTGTTTTTGCCGACCATAGGTTGTCTGGTTTTTACCATTTTTCTCCTCCTGCCTGAGCCTTAAACAGTAATCATATTAAGCGTTAATGATAATCTTGTCAAGTTAGCGATTGGTAATATTATTACCCTGTCCCACGAGTGGAATGCCCCGTTTTGGCGGCGCCGACCGCGCAAAGAAAAAGCGGTTTAGCCTCTTGACAGGTAGCAAATAAGGTGATAATATTACCTTAAGCTATAATTTGTAATAATTTGGAGAGAATTTAAAAATGGCTGTAACTCTGGCACAACTTATCAGGGAAGCAAGGATACGCCGGGGTAACATGACCCAGGCAGAACTCGGTCGATCGGTGGGT
>JAQTTS010000322.1 GCA_028710655.1 Dehalococcoidales bacterium | reverse complement strand
TGACGAGATAATAAGGGAATTGATGGCTGAATCGGCGGAACGGAGAGAGCATTCGGTTGCATTTGATGGTATAATATATTCGGTGTCTTGCAGCAATATTGTTCCCATAATGTACATAAATAACTTTTAAGGAGGCGAGAGGATACAGGATGATCATCGGTGTTGTCAAGGAAATCAAGACTCAGGAGTACCGTGTTGGTGCTCCACCCTTTGCGGCGGGTGTGCTTGCCAAGGCCGGCCATCAGGTATTGGTTGAGACCAAGGCCGGAGAAGGCAGCGGTTTCAGTGATGAAGAGTATGTCAAGGCTGGTGCTACCATCGTCAAGACGGCTAAAGAGGTCTGGGGTAAGGCGGAGATGATTTACCATGTCAAGGAGCCGATCCCCAGTGAGTATCCCTTTCTGAGGAAGGGATTGATTCTCTGGACCTATCTGCATTTGGCTGCGGCTAAGGAACTAACCCTCGTTCTCTTGGAGAAAGGAGTCACCGGTGTCGCCTTTGAAACAGTGGAACTGCCTGGTGGCAGCACACCCTGTCTTGATCCGATGAGCGAGGTTGCCGGTAGGTTGGCGGCTCAGATGGGGGCTCAGTATCTGGGCAAAGTGTATAAGGGCTGTGGTAAGCTGATCGGTGGTGTTACCGGTGTTCTGCCGGCGAAGGTGGTTGTTCTTGGTGGCGGTATCGTCGGTACCAATGCTGCCAAGGTTGCCCTGGGTATGGGTGGCAGTGTCACTATGATGGACATTGATGTTAAGCGTCTGCGTTATTTGAGCGAAACACTGCATGGTGATTTTACGACGCTGGTCTCGAACCCCGCCAGTGTGGCTGCGGCAACCAAGGATGCCGACCTGGTCATCGGGGCTGTCCTTGTCAAGGGTGCTCGGGCGCCTATCGTATTGACTAAAGAGATGGTCAAGAATATGAAGCCCGGCTCGGTCATCGTCGATGTCGCTGTTGACCAGGGAGGGTGTGTCGAAACCACCCATGCTACTACTCATGATAACCCTGTCTATATCGTCGACGGTGTTCTCCACTATGGTGTCGCCAATATGCCCGGTATGATGCCTCAGACCGCTACGGTGGCTCTGGCTAACGCTACCCTGCCCTATGCCCTGAAGATGGCCAACAAGGGTGTCCGTGAGGCGATGAAGGCTGATGAAGCATTAGCTAAAGGTATGAATGTCTATGACGGGAAGGTCACCAATAAGAACGTTGCCGAAGCCCTGGGCCTGGAATACACTCCCTTCAAACCCTAACTGTATAAGGCGCTGATTAAAAGCCGGAAGAGCTATTGGTATAGCAGATATAAAAACAATAAATGACCAAGTAAGGAGGGTAAGAATGGTTTCCAAGCAAGAGTTAATCAAGAAGGATCAGGCGCACTGGTTCCACCCGCTGGGGACGCCGGCGGAAGCCCCCCACTTCATCTTCACCAAGGGGGAAGGTTGCTATCTGTGGGATATTGATGGCAACAAGTATCTCGACTTTTCCTCCGGTGGTGTTCACCTCTGCAATCTGGGTCACTGCCATCCCAAGCTGATTGAAGCTGCCACCAAACAGATGAACGAGTTCTGCTACTACTCTTCGGGGGCGCCGGTAGCGAGCAACATACCGGCCATTGAGTACTGTAATGAGCTGGCGGGAGTTCTTCCTGCCGGAATGGACCATGTTTACCTGACCGTTACCGGTACCGAGTCCACCGAGTCGTGCATACAGATAGCGCGGGCCTACTGGGAGTCGGTTGGTGAGCTGGGCAAGTACAAGATTATCTGTCTTGATCGTGCCTATCATGGTTCCTCGCAGCTATCGCGGAGCATGACTGGGGCGCACGTCGGGCTTGCCTGTTTCTCCCGCCGCAGTCCGGAAGTGGTGAAGATGCCGAACTTCGTTACCGGCATTGAGAACTGTTTCAAGACTGAGGAGGAGAATGCCCGCTACCTGGAGCAGGTTATTCAGCAGGAGGGAGCCGATACTATTTCCTGTGTTATGGCCGAGGTAGCCCAGGGCAACGGTGGTGTGGTCTGGCCCGGCGACAAGTGGTGGCCGATCACGCGTGAGATATGCAGCAAGCACAACATACTGCTGATTGCCGATGAGGTACAGACCGGTTTCTGCCGTACCGGCAAGTTCTGGGGAGTGGACCACTATGGAGTGATCCCCGATATGATCAGCATGGCCAAGGGTATTAACGGCGGCATCCTGCCCTTTGGAGCGGTTGGTTTCAGCAACAAGATATTTGATGCCATGGTCAAGAGCAAGAAGAAGCTGATGAGCTACACCACCTCCGATGGTAATGCCGTTGTACTGGCGACCGCGCTGGCGGCTCTGAAGATATACCGGGATGAAAAGATGGCGGACCGTGTTGCCAAGCTGGGTGCTGTACTCAGCAAGCGTCTTAAGGAGTTCACCAAGCTGCCTGTTGTCGATGCTCCGATGGGGAAGGGTCTCTACCAGTCGTTCCTGATCTCGCTCAATAAGACCACCGGCAAGCCCTACAATGCTGCGGCGACGGTAGCAGCCAGGGAGAAGCTCACTGCCGAGTGTCTCAAGCAGGGTCTGATGCTGACCTACTGTGATGGCTACCCGCACCGGCAGCCGATTGTACCGCCCTTTGTCATCACCGAGGAACAGCTGAACCACGGCCTCGATATCATCTACAACGTCCTCAAGGATATCAAGCCGGTATAGTTGCCCGTTTTTCCAGTAATTTGGAAAGGTTGAAATGGTAGCGCTACACCTGATAGCATTATAGCTATCAGGTGTAGCTTTTGTGGAGGGTAGTCTCTGGAAGCACTAGAGGTAGCGCGTCGGGCAGTAGAAGCCGCCAGTGAGAAGAAGGCTGCCGATATCGTGCTGCTGGATGTCCGGGGGGTGTGTAGCTTTACCGATTACTTCGTCATCTGTAGTGGTGATAGTAGTAAACAGCTTGAAGCCATTCGTGATGAAGTTAGCCAGGTGTTAAAGAGGGCAGGTGTTATTCCACATCACTGTGAGGGTACTACGGAGTCGGGGTGGCTGCTGCTGGACTTCAGTGACGTTATCGTGCATATCTTTGCTGCTCTTGAGCGAGAGCACTACCAACTGGACCAACTGTGGAGCAACGCTACCCCCGTAGTCCGAATACAGTAGGCCGCCGGTCGCTTCACCGACGGGTTAGGCAAAGATTTCGTTCTCTTTAAAAAACAGCCTGATCTCTATAGCGGCGTTTTCTCTTGAGTCGGAGCCGTGGGTGCTGTTGCGTTCGATGTCCAGGCCGTAATCACCGCGGATGGTGCCGGTTTTGGCTTTGGATGGGTCGGTTACCCCCATCGTCTTTCTGATTATCTCC
>JAQTTS010000321.1 GCA_028710655.1 Dehalococcoidales bacterium | reverse complement strand
ATCATTTCCAGTGAAATATAGACCTCCCCGACGGCGGTGCTGTACATGCCGGCGGTCCTCACCCGATCGCTGGCGGGAGGAATCACGGCGACATGTACCCCAGACGGTGGCGAATAGGTGAACACCTTCCGTGTTATGGCCCTAGCCAGGTTGAGATGGACGCGGAAGCGGTGCTCCAGCTTCTCATCCGCGATAACCTCTACCTCCCGGAGCCGCTCCTGTGATGTCCTTATCAGTTCCCTGTCGGTGGTCACGGCCCGGGCCAGGGTATCCCGGACATACGACTGGATGCTGACCGATTCATAGCCCAGATGCTTGACCATGCCGTCCCAGCGGGCATCGGTGCGGATCACGGCGTTCTCGCCCATGACCTTTTGCCAGGCTTCCCGCCAGACCGAGGCGTTTTCACGGACAAAGTCGGCATAGTCCTTCCCGGTCACCGGCTCGCGGCCCATGTCCCAGGAGTTCATGTTGACGTTGTGGCTCTCTTCTGTCTCGATTACCGGCGGCTGTTTCACCATCTGCAGGAACACCTGCAGATTCTCCACTTTGGTGACACAGCTCCAGAGCCTACCCACGTCCGTCCACAGGTCAGGCTCGTTCTTCGGGCCGTGGCGGTCCGGCGCCATGTCAAAGCTCCACAGGTTGTATGAGTAGGGTGAGTTGATGTCGCGCATATAGATATCACGGGCATAAATCCGGGACTGGCCGGTGAAAGTCGCCCCCACTGCCTTCACCATCTCGGGAAACTCCTTCTCCACAGGAGGGAGCCTGTGCTGTATGAGCCGATTGAAGCGGCGGATAGGCTGGCTGAGCAAACTTGGCCCATCAGCGATGATAGACTTCCTCGGCAGGTTTACGGCAAACCGGTCTCCAAAAGCGGTGCCGCGGTAGCCGATAATATGAAAGCTGGTACCGTATCTTCTGCCGTTCGGCTTCCATAGGGCTGCCAGGGTCCGGGCATGACCGTTGGTCTTCTGTTCCAGGAAGACAATCCACAGCACCCTGCCCTGGGTTTCGACTCTCACCGAGTATCCCATACGCAGCAGGGCGAGGGCGGCGATCTTCATGCCCTCGCCGAACTTCCCCCGAGCATGGTCCGGCTTGAGCTTGGGCGGGCCGAGCAGGAAATCGGCGACCGCGATGCCTTTGCCCACGTCGCGGATATACAGCCCCTCATCGTCATAGCCGTGTGTGTAATATTCGCACTCATCCAGAGCGTTCTGGACGATGTCTCTTATCGCTTCCCACTCACCCCATTCCTGCCGCCAGGTTGAGGTAGGGCCGATGATGATAATCTGCCAGCCCTGGGACTTCCATTCGGCTTCGTACTCGTCCATAGTGAGGACTTTGGGGGGTGCTGCAATCACAGTCATGACCGCTTCCCCCTTGCCCGGGCAATGGCGTTCAGGAAAGCGGAGTCAATCCTGTCCCGGTACCCGATGTCGTCAATGGTGTAGGCCAGGAACTCCGGGCTGTCGGGAAGGAACTCAAGCTCACCTTTGGTCCGCGGCTTTCGAGGTTGTTCGGGGATCACGGCCTGGGTTTTTCCGGAGGTTACCCTCTCGTCTTTTTCCTCCATCTCGGTCTCCTCTTCTCCAGACAGATACTCCAGGCACTCAATAAAGGCCTCCCATGCCTCATCACGCGCTTCCTGGTATTCCTCCGAATCGCTGTAGTCAGAACGGTCTACGTCCCGGTATTCGAGCAGGGATTCTTTGCACTCAGTGATATCATATCTCTGGCTGATGGCCTCAAGGTCTTTCAACGCCAGAGTCGAGTTTCTCTTTGCTTTGGACCATTTCTCGACAAGGTCGACGACGGGGGTATCACCGCTGGAACGGGGTTTTACAGCCGGAGAAATTGTTGGTGTCAGTATCCCCACGCTTTCGGCATAAGCCATGACACTTTCCTCAAAGTCACGGCCTGTTATCGCCTGCTGGCGTATCATGCCCGGCTTGAAGAAGCCATCCTCAAACATCTGTCGGGCACCATCATCCCACCACTCGGCAATCACCTTGTCGGTACGTTTATCGGTGAGCCATATCCCGAGCCTATCCCGCTCCTGCCAGGTTTCCACCTTGACATCTTGTCTGGCTGGCTTTTTAGCCGTTGAGGGTAGTCTTTGAGGCTGGACTGAGTTTTCCCAAAGTTCATCCAGTACCGACGCCCTTGGCTCGCTTCGCTTTATTTTGACCTTCCAGCCTGCATCCAGGTCCTTCTTCTCTGCCTTTTTCAGCAGGTCATAAATAAGCTCCTTATCGGATTCAAACTGAAGAAACACGTCTTTCTTGGGGCCGTCCGACCTGGTAATGATGATATTCCCCATCCTGTCCCTATCCAGCTCGTAGCTGGCCATAGACTTCCGCGACGACACCTGGGGCAGGAGCGCCGGTTTCACTTCGGGCTCTTCAAATGACTTTCCGATAAAGTCTCTGGCAATACTCACCGTAAGGGTTCCTAGTAGGAGGAAACCAGCCAAACCGAATGTCATTGAAAGCCAGTCCGTGGCCACCGGTATTTCTTCGAAAGGTAAGAAATCTACGGAGACTGTCTCTCCCGGCGCTATACCCTCAAGCTCGCCGGCATTGACCTCGATGAAATAGCGAGCGGGTTGAGTGCTGGTAACCAGGTAACCGGGTTCAACATTGTGATAGACCTCCTTCACCATCAACTGCTCTGAAAGAAAGGCGATATCCAGAGGGAAAAGCATAGGCACAGTAGTCACCTGGATGGTCTGCTCAACGCCTAAATCAAAGAGCATGCCGGTTCCCATAGGCAATTCCGGCAATCCGCCTAGCCCCTGCTCCAACTCCCAGGGAATGACAGCCAGGCTGACAAGCCATTCTTTATCCTTAATTCTTACAACTGCCTGTCCTGCCATTACGGCCTCCCCGGTATTCGTTTGACGCCGTTGATCTTCCCTTCCAGGTTCATCTGCCCTGACGCGTAGTCCTTGCTTTCGATATCGGAGCCCCCGAACATGGCCAGGTCGAAGTTGTGGTGCCATCTCGCCGACGCCTTGAAGTCGGTCTTTTCCTCAAACTTTTTCCCGCGATTTGCTTTGGGTTTCATCCCTGGAGGAGCTATCGCAGACATACCATTGAGAAAAGACTCGCTGGTGGTGTCCTCCCGGTAGTTAATCGGGGCGTTTACCCCGAACTCTTCATGATTGGTGTACTTACCCATCTTGTTTTCCTCCTTGCCATAGCTTCTGGTACCACTCCTTTTGCTCCTCACCGGATACTTTCCGGTACTGCATGGTAGTGGTGATGCTCTGGTGCCCCAGGTGCTCCTGCAGTAGCCTGATGCCGTCTCCCGAGTCATTCTGCTT
>JAQTTS010000320.1 GCA_028710655.1 Dehalococcoidales bacterium | reverse complement strand
TTACAATCACCTGACGCTTACTCCCGCAGGAACTACCACCTATAGTTTGCTCGGTGACCTGACAGGCGCGAACGTTATCGCGGGTAATCTCACTATCAACGCAAATGCCACGCTTGATACCAATTCAAAAAATCTTACTATATCAGGCGCGACGACAGTTAACGGTGAATTGGATATATCGGCTGCCACAGCCGACTCAACACTTACTTTGACGGGCAGCCTTACCAATAACGGTGTGGTAAAAATAAATGACGCGACTCACACAGCCTCTATCGTAGGCGCGACGGGTTCGACTAGATGGTTTAACGGTACCGATATCGATTATAACGGGAAGACCGTTACGCTTGCAAACCTCGGTTATAATACCGCCGTACAGCTTGGAAATAACGAAGCGATAATACTTGGCGGTAATTGCAGTTTCAAGACCATCACGTTAAATGGCTCCGGCGCCGCGTTTACTACAAATGGTTATAATATGACAACCGAGGAAATCTACAATTATCTCGGCACAATAACGATATCAAGCGGCGGTTACATTAACACGGGCACCTACACCTTCTATAACGCATCTAACGTCTCTTCATATGGTATGGTGTACTGCAGGAACTTCACAACAACCGGCGCATATACCAACTATACTGGAAGCCAGATCAACTCTTCCGGTAATGTTACGATATCCGGAACGTTTGTGAATCCTACAAATAACTATCTTATGATCTCCGGAGCGTCGAAGACTATTAACGCCTCGGTTACTATAGGCAATTTGCAAATATTTGATGGCGCAAGCGCAACCGTTTCAACCAATGCCCTTGAGGTAGGGGGTTACTTAACGATAGGTAGCGGCACGTCAGGCGCGTTTGACGCGGGTGGCCGCGCAGTTACGGTAACGGGCCTTACCACTGTCAGCAGCGGCAGTACATATTCCGCTTCTACTGCCCTCCAAACATTTAACGGCGGCTTAACTATATCGGGCGGGACGTTTACATGCGGCGCGGCCGGATCTGTTGATGTCAACGGAGCCTTCGCATTGAGCAGCGGCACATTTACTCAGGCGACCAGCACCCTTAATGTATCAGGTAACTTCACGATAGCTAGCGGTACCACGTTCACAAAGGGCGGCACGATCACATTTGACGGCACGGGTAACTTAACCGACAACTCCGCCACAAAACAGGACCTGGGTAACGTAGTAATAGGCGGGGCTACCGCCACAAGGACACTTACCACAGCCGTTACCCTTGTAAACCTGACCGTGAACTCAGGTAATACGTTTAATCCTTCATCTTACCTTGTGACAGGTTCAGGCACATTAGACGTAACGGGCACGATCAAGGTTGGCGCTTCGACGTTCGCGGAGAACTATACAGGCTTTACGACAAGGACATTAAATTCCGGTTCCACTGTTATTTACGCAAGGAATGCAGAGCAGACCATAGATAATACGCTGTTATACGCAAATCTTATACTTTTGGGGCGCAATACCAAGGTGTTGGGAGGCAATACAACAATAACAGGCGATCTTACCGTGCAAACCATTACATTCGGAGACATAACTTTAAATCCCAACACATACACCATAACAGGTTCAGGTACCAATACCTTGACGGTTCTTTCATATGACTCAGCAGCCGTATTGCTGGTAGACGCCACAACGTTCACGGGCAATTATGCAAGCTTTGAAACGGTTGACGTAGGCAGCGGCAGGGTCAACTATTCAAGATCAGGAGACCAGGCTATAGACAGCTCACTCTTATATGGCGATCTATATATTTCAGGCTCCGGCACGAAGACCTTAGGCGGCGCCACAACGGTGGGAATGTACTTCGCAGTTGATGCAGGCGCGATCTTTAGCCCGGGCGGTTATGCCATAACGGGTTCCGGCTCATATAGCATGGTCGTGACAGGCACGATACTGGTCGATGCATCTACATTCGCGGGCAACTACGTAAGCTTTGCGGGAAAAACGTTTAATGCGGGCTCAACTGTTAATTATAGCGGAACGACCCAGACGATCGATAACACGCTCGCTTATGCTAACCTGACCACTTCAGGAAGCGGCACGAAGACGCTGGGCGGGGCTACGACGATAACAGGCAACCTCACAGTCGGCACAGGCACGACACTCGATTCATCGAGCTATAGCGTAACCGGCACAGGCACTAACACCCTGGATGTAACGGGTACGGTAAAGGTCGGCGCTTCCACATTCGCAGGTTCCTACGCGAGTTTCGAGACGATAACCCTGAATGCAGGCTCTACGGTCAACTATAGCGCAGCAGGCGACCAGACGATCGACAACGCACTCTCATATAAGAACCTCATTACTTCGGGAAGCGGAATAAAGACCTTAGGCGGTGCTACGGATGTGAGCGAGGATCTTACGGTCAATTCCGGCACTACCTTGGCCGGCGCGAGCACGCTCACACTATCAGGCGCAGGCAAGTATATATACGGCTCAGGCACAATATCGGCACCTGTTACTATAAGCGCAAACCACACCATTGATGCCACGGCGAATATAACGATGGGTACGATTACTGTATCTGGCATGGCACCTGTTATTACTAATAACGGAACCGCCACTGTAAGCAGTATTATAGATAATACTGCATTGCACAGTACTTGGACGCAAGGTTCGAATTCCACGTTAAATTACTCCGGCAGTAATTTACCGGGGTCGCTTGGCGCCACAGCCTCAGGCAATACCGTTAACTACAACGGTTCAGGCGCTCAGTCAGTGACTTTAACAAGCTACTATCATCTGAAGCTCTCGGGCTCGGGCGTAAAGACGATGACCGGTATCACGGCTATAGCCGGTGATCTCACGATCCAGGATTCGGCTACGATGACATCCAATGCAGCCTTCACGGTAACAGGCGCATTCAACTACGCGTCATCGGGTTCAACGACGCTGGCCGCCTCAACGAATATCTCAATAGGCTCGTTCAACCAGACAGCCGGTACTTTAATAGATAACGGTAACACCATCACAGTAACAGGCACAGGCGCCAACACCTGGGTGAAGTCAGGCACCTTCACAGCTACCGGCACAGTTAAGTTCACGGGCGCCGCTCCCCAGATAGGCGCATCGAACTTCTATAATCTTACTATGGATCTAACTTCAGGCACCGCTACCTTGGCAGGCAATATCACGGTAACAGGCGCATATACAAACACTACCGGTACCTTTGATGCGAACACCAAGACCGTAACGGTAACAGGCCTTGCCTCGATCAACGGCGGTACCTACTTAGCTTCAACAGGTCAGCAGACATTCAACGGCGGCCTGACAGTAGCAGGCGGCACGTTCAATGCTTCAAGCGCGTCCGCTGTCATCG
>JAQTTS010000319.1 GCA_028710655.1 Dehalococcoidales bacterium | reverse complement strand
CAACTTGAAAAACCGCCTGCGCCCTCTTTACGCCCAGTAAATCCGAATAACGCTTGCCTCCTACGTATTACCGCGGCTGCTGGCACGTAGTTAGCCGAGACTTATTCCTCAGGTACCGTCATTATTCTTCCCTGAGAAAAGGGGTTTACAACCCGAAGGCCTTCTTCCCCCACGCGGCGTCGCTGTGTCAGGCTTTCGCCCATTGCACAAAATTCCTTGCTGCTGCCTCCCGTAGGAGTCTGGGCCGTATCTCAGTCCCAGTGTGGCTGCTCGTCCTCTCAGACCAGCTACCGATCATTGCCTTGGTGAGCCGTTACCCCACCAACTAGCTAATCGGACGCAAGCCCCTCCTCAAGCGCCCGAAGGCTTTAATGGTGCCGCATTACCGGCACCGCCACATAAGGTATTACCTCTAATTTCTCAGAGCTATTCCTTACTTGAGGGTAGGTTACTTACGCGTTACTCACCCGTTTGCCACTGTCTTGATAAATCAAGACCGTTCGACTTGCATGCATAAGGCACGCCGCCAGCGTTAATCCTGAGCCGGGATCAAACTCTCCGAATAAAAAACTGACATAGTTTGAACCTTCCTTCCGCTATCCAGTTGTTAAGGTACTCTACTGACGCTTAAAATGATACCATAGTCCCAATATTTTGTCAAACAAAACCTGCCGGGCCGTATCACCGCAAGCAATTGTTCCGTTTCTTTAAGGTAAGGATTGATTTATCAAAATAAAGTGATGTATATTAGACGTAAAATCAGGGAAGTAGCCAATGTCAAAGGAGGTGCTCAATGCCTGAGATAGTAATCGGGAAGGTAAGCGAGTTCTTTGCCCGCCCGGTAGTGGCGGGGATTGAGCTCAATGCACCCCTGAAGGTGGGGGACAAAGTGCATATCAAGGGGCATACCACTGACCTGGAGTTTGCTGTCGGTTCAATGCAGGTTAACAATGTAAACGTTGACCAGGCTAAGGCGGGAGACAACATCGGGATCAGGGTTAGCGACCGGGTCAGAAGAGGAGACATAGTCTACAAGATTACCGACTAGATGAACCCCGTAATCTCCGGTAACCGGATCCGGTGCGTCGACCGCCGGTAATTAACATAATGTGTCCTGTTCCAGTCGGTTAGCCAAGGTTTTTGATCAGGTTGGCCATCTCAATGGCGTGTTCTGCTGCTTCAGCCCCTTTATTTCCCATCTTGGTTCCGGCGCGCTCAATAGCCTGCTCGATGGTATCGGCTGTAACTACGCCGAAGATAACCGGCAGCCCTGTATCCAGGCCGACCTTGGCCACGCCCTTACTTACCTCGGCGGCAATATAATCGAAGTGAGGCGTGCCGCCGCGAATAACGGCACCGAGACAGATAACGGCATCGTATTGTTTTGACTGGGCCAGCTTCTTAGCTACCAGCGGAATTTCGAACGAGCCCGGTACCCAGGCAACATCAATATCAGCCTCGGCGACACCATGGCGAATAAGGGCATCCTGCGCTCCCTGCAACAGCTTCCTGGTGATAAAATCGTTAAACCGGGAGACAACCAGACCAAACCTGAGTTTTTCCCCCAGCAGCACCCCCTCGAATTGTTTGCTCATTACCTCCTCCTTTTGAGAGATTATTTTAAGTACGTTTCTAATAAGGCGGACTTTCTACCCCGCTTGGCTACTGACCGCACTCTATACCGAGTTTATGGCCCATCTTTTTCTGTTTTGTTTCCAGATACTGTCGGTTGTGCGGATTAGGCAGAGTAATGATGGGCACTGTCTCGACAACCTGGAGCCCGTAGCCTTCCAGACCGATCACCTTCTTGGGATTGTTGGTCAGCAGTCGTATCCGGTGCAGGCCTAAGTCCGCCAGTATCTGAGCGCCGATACCGTAGTCCCGCAGATCCGGGGCAAAGCCCAGAGACAGGTTTGCCTCTACTGTATCCATCCCTTCATCCTGCAGGGCATAGGCACGCAGCTTATTGTGGAAGCCGATGCCTCGTCCTTCTTGCCGCATGTAGAGAAAAACCCCCCTCCCCTCTTCGGCAATGGCACGCATCGCCAGTTCGACCTGCTCGCCGCAATCACAGCGGAGGCTGCCGAGTACATCACCGGTCAGGCATTCGCTGTGGGCTCTCACCAGTACCGGCTCTTCGGATGATAGATCACCCATCACCAGAGCCACGTGCTCGGCAGGGTCGATATCACTCTTGTAGGCGATGGCGGTAAACCTGCCGTACTTGGTCGGTAAGCTTGCCTGGGCGACCCGGTGCACTAGTTTCTCATGACGGCGGCGATAGTTGATAAGGTCGGCAATACTGATAATCTTAATGCTGAACTTCTCTGCGATTATCTCAAGCTGCGGCAGCCGTGCCATGGAGCCGTCTTCGTTCAGGATTTCACAGATTACTCCGGCCGGATAGAGACCGGCCAGTCTGGTCAGGTCTACGATAGCCTCAGTATGTCCCACCCGGACCAGTACGCCACCGTCTCTGGCCCGCAGGGGGAACATATGTCCCGGCCGGGACAGGTCATTGGCGGTAGTAGACGGGTCGATCATTGCCTTCACCGTTTCCGCTCTGTCCGCTGCCGAAATGCCGGTGCTTACTCTGTGTTTTGCCTCCACGGATACGGTAAAAGCAGTGGAGAACTTTGAGGTATTATCACTGACCATCAGGGGAAGCTTCAGTTCGTCCAGCCGCTCGCCCGTCATCGGCAGACAGATCAGTCCCCGGGCGTGCTTGCTCATAAAGTTAATCGCTTCGATGCTGACCTTTTCGGCAGCTATCGCCAAGTCGCCCTCGTTCTCTCTGTCCTCGTCATCGACGATAATGATAAACTTGCCTGCCCGAATATCTTCAATAGCTTCAGTAACAGTCGCTAATCCCATTTTTATTCCTCTTGGTATTACCCTTATTCAAAGCAGCCCTGATCAACCTGAAGAAAAACCGTGCTCCTTGAGAAACTCCGCTGTTATACCCGGGCGGTATGTCTGGCTTAACCGCTCCACGTATTTCGCGATGATATCTACCTCCAGATTGACCGGGTCACCCACCCGTTTACTACCCAGAGTGGTATTTTCACGGGTATAGCCGACTAGAGATATCGTAAAAGATCCGGCGTCTCTATCCACTACCGTCAGGCTGACTCCGTCAACGGCAATGAAGCCCTTGTTCACTATATAATGCATAATTTCGGGCCGGGTTTCAAATCTCATTATTGTGGCCCTGCCGTCCCGCATCACCGAGGACACTGTTGCCGTGTTATCGATATGTCCCTGGACCAGATGTCCTCCTAGTTGCTTTCCCAGGGTTAGCGGCTGCTCCAGATTAATCACACTCCCGACGCCGAGCTG
>JAQTTS010000318.1 GCA_028710655.1 Dehalococcoidales bacterium | reverse complement strand
GAAGCGAAGCTCTGGGAATTAAGAGACGAGCTCCGGGAATTTACCGAGGTGCTCGATCAGGGACTCCCCCAGCCCCCCCTCACCGGTCACTGGTGGCTCCGTCTCGATGCCGGCGTCGACAAGGTTCGCCAGGCATTCAAGAGTGTCTGGGAAAACAAATTCTGAGCGAACTTACTTTTGAAATAATATACTAGCTAAGGAGGTGAAAGGTGAAAAGGTTCCGAGTCTACAAACAGGAATTCAAGCACAAGATCTCATACTCCGTCGTTGGCCATGATCTGAGCAAGAATTACCTGGTGAAAGGGGCGGTGCTCGTCGGGTACATCAACGCCACGAGCCGGGACGGCGCCGCGGAGATGGTCAAGACTCTGACCGAGAATGGCCTGCTCTCTAACCCCGCGCTCTCGCATTAGTATTTCCTGAGAAATGGAGGTGAAAAATGGAGTGTCCATTCAGGGAAGGCAAAATACAGTGTATCTACTGGGTGACCGGGTGTCTACATCCCGACCCACTCCCCATCATGGCGCCGGAGACATTCGCGGAAATCAAGCGGGCGTGCGATGGTAAACTACAACGAGGAGCTGCCTGTGAAAAAGAAGCAAAAATCAAATAAGCCTCTGGGGCATTTCATCAAGAACTCTGCCGACCGCCTGGCGGAAGCGGAGAAGATTGTGACCATGAGCCCCGGGGACCTCTACATGTTCCAGTATATGCGTACGGAGAGCCGGATACTTCTCTTCCTGGCAGTCCGGTTCTGGGTGAAGGTCCGTGTCACCGCCCTACGCAAGTTATTAAGCAAGTTAATCAAATATAGCAAGCATAGCAAGTTAATCAATGCAAGTAATGAAGGAGGTGTCCATGTCGGAAATTCAGAGAATAAGCATTGAACTCTTCGACCCCAATCCCTACCAGCCTGAGACGCGTATACAGGTTAATGACCAGGTAGCGGAGCAATATGGTAAATCAATCCTGCAGCATGGTCTTCTGCAGACCCCGCTGGCCCGGGTGTCGCCGGGATGCAAAGAGCGCAAAGAGCCCTATCGCTATGAGATGGGAGACGGTTGGCTCCGGCTGACCGGGTACCGGTGGCTGGTGAAGAACGGACATCCGGACTTCAAGACTATCCCCTGTGAACTCCGTGATCTCTCTGACGAGCAGATGGCTCACCTGGTATTCGAGGCGAACGGCGTCAGGCGGGACCTGAATCCCATCGAGACGGCGACGTACTTCCAGAAGTATCTCACCGACTTCAAAGTCACAGAGGCGAAACTGGCCGAGATCCACGGTCTCAGTCAAGGGGAAGTGGCCAATACCATCCGCCTGCTGCAGCTCCCCCAGGACATTCAGTATCTGGTGGGTCAAGGTACTCTCTCGCAGACGCACGCGCGCCATTTATTAAGATTGAACAAGGTACCCGAGACGCAGCAGAAGGTGTTGAAGGAAGTCATCAAAGACAACATACCGGTATCCCGGCTTGCCAACGATGTTGAGGTGAGGTTATGGCAGATGTCGAAGTCGCTGAATGCCAAGAGCGACGAGAGCTACAACCGCCCCACGTTCGATGTGAGCGAGTGCAAGGGGTGTGAGCACGCGGTCGAGGCTTCGTATCCTTACGGAAACAGGAAGAAGGAGCTCAGGTGTCTTAAAATCGAGTGCTGGGAGAAGAAAGAGGCTGCTGCCGTTGCCACTAAGGTGAAAGAGGCGAAGGAAGAGCTTGCCCAGGACTTCAAAGGTCAGAAGGTATTCACCAACAAGGATCTGCCCTATAACCAGCGGGAAGATCTCTCCGAGTATACCCTGAAGCTCATGGACAATCCCGGGGAGTGCAAGAAGTGCGATAAAGTCGTGCTCTACAAATACGACCTGACGCATCCGGGGAAACCCGAGAAGGTGTGCACTAATCCCTCATGTCTGCGGGGCAAGAAGTCCAAGAAAACGAGGGACGAAAACAAAATCCGCTCCGGAGAGGACAAGGAGCTGACGGCGAAGCTCGCCCAGGCATTTGTCCACGCCCCCAGTCCGAGGGCAGCGATGCTTGTCTATGCCCGGCATCATCTTCCGGGGATAAGTGCTGCAGCGAAACTTGACCTGGCGGTGATGGTACCCGGGTTGCCGAAGGCGGCAAACGGACATCTCAACATGGACAAGCTGATGATACAGGTTGAGGAGAAGCCGTTGGACGAGCTCCTGAAGCTTATGGTTGCCGCGGAGTTCTGCCAGGTCCGGCGCCAGCATTCCTACGAGAAATTCAGTACGTCGCTGCCTGCCGATCTGAAAAAGGACCTGGCGACCATCGAGGGCACACTGGAGAAACACGTCGAAGTGATAAAGGCATGGCAGGAAGCGAACTGCCGGGGCTGCAGCAACGCCAAGGAAGTTCTCGTCGGCAGCGGGTTGGAGTGTTGTGAGTATACATATAATAAGAAGATACTCGACGACGGCAACTGTGAGCGTGGGAAAGTCCACCAGGCACAAACAGAGTCAAAACGAGCCTCTGTAGTGCCCAAAGAGGGCAAGGAAACGGAAGAGCCGACGGATAACACCCCCCAATCTGAGCGTGAGACAAAAATTCAGTCAAAAAAATCAGCGGAAAAGTCAGGCATACCGCCCGACAGCCCGGCAGCGAAAGCGATTCACGCCCTCCATACCAACGCCCCGATACCCGCCGGCGTCCGGAGGGACACTGAGGTACCGAAGGCGGAGTGTGAGGGTTGCAAGTTAGCGACTGAGGACCATACCATCGGCATGAAATTCACCGAGCCGAGCGAGAGCGCCAGCGACGGTGTATCTTATCTGAAGGTATGCGTGAAAGACTGGCGGGCACACGAGCTCGCGCAGCGCCGGGCCGACGGCATTCAGACGATTACCGATGCCGAGGGGCTGAAGACGGTGTACTGCAGTCAGGCCGTCCTTGAGACGCTGCAGGAGATAAACTCGGCGGGGACGCTATCGGAGCGGAAACCCCGGTTGGCGGGGTTATGGGGACTGGATGGGAAACAGTACGCCTGCATCGGCACGGTGTCGAGTGGAAAAGACGGCGTGTTGTCGGCATCTATCATCCTCGCTTTACCTTTCCAGGAAACCGATAAAATACCACCGGGTTCGACAGGCTACCAGGGCACTAAATGCACCTGCCGCGGAAAAGAGTATATCCTCGCCGGCAGGGAAATCGAAGCCCTCCCCCAGCCCGCTACAACTGGCAAATCCGCTGGCAAAATTACCGGAAAAGTTACCAGTAGCGTAAACACTTCTGCTAACACAAGCGATAATACAGAGTGTACAGAGAACTCCTGCCCCATCAACACCGCCGACATAGCCAAGAAAATAAAAAAGAACAAAGA
>JAQTTS010000031.1 GCA_028710655.1 Dehalococcoidales bacterium | reverse complement strand
CACCTCAACAGCATAGCATACCAGCATCCAGACGGCCGCCGCCACCCCCACCAGCTTTACCGCCCCGCCGATGGTGCCGGGAACCAGCGGATTATCCATCATGCCCAGATGGTACTGGCCCACCTTATCCAGTCGCACACCGAGGGCACCGGCGGCAGCCGCCATCGGCCAGCCGGCATTAGGGCTTTCCGTCCGGCCGTGGTCGGCAAGCGCCACCTGCCACGCCCGACGGCCGTCCCGTCCGGATAAGAAAGCAGCCAGAACGATCAGCAGCGCCGTCATCCGGGCCGGTATGTAGTTCAGTCCGTCGTCCATCCGGCTGGGGAACTTGCCCAAATACTCGTACTCACCGTGATATCCGATCATACTGTCCAGGGTATTCACGCAACGGTAGGCAAGTGCTCCAGGGACACCGAAGAGGAGAAAGAAAAAGAGCGGCGCCACAAAGCCGTCACAGGCGCTCTCGGCGGTCGACTCCACCGCCGCCGAGACCAGAAGCGGCGTGGAGAGTTTGGTGGTATCACGACTGACCAAGGCCCGTAGCCCGGAGCGTACCTCATCCAGTTTCCCATTCTCGAGAAGCTCCTTGATGCCGAGCGCCACCCGGCGTAGCTCCCTCAGGGAAAAGGTAGACTTAAGAAGCAACGCTCCGACAATAACATAGGCGACTAGGCTGGTATTCCCCAGGAAAGAAAGCAGAAAATAAGCGGGGACGGCAAAGACCGCTACCGTGAGCAGGGTGATGCCGCACCCACAGGCAAACCGGACCCGAGGGGAGCGAGCGGAGACCCGCCCGACCAGGCAGGAAATTAGTCTGCCCATCCCCACCACGGGGTGTATTGCGCGCGGGGGTTCCCCCACCGCAAAATCGATGACCAAAGCGATCGCCAGTGCCAGCAGAACCGCCATTACCGACTAATCCTTTCCCTCTTCTGTTCTATCAGGTAAGTCCAGGGATCCAGCGCTCCGGCTGCCGCCTGCCCGGGGCAGAACCACCGGTGCGCCACCAGCAGGGTGGGGATAGACGCAGTCCTCAGCACCGTAGACCTCCTTGATATTACGGGGATTAATGACCTCATCCGGTGCTCCCTGGGCGTGGAGCCGGCCCTCCTTCATCAGGACAAGACGATCACAATACTGCGCGGCAAGATTCAGATCGTGAAGGACGATGACCACCGTCAGTCTGTACTCCCGGCAGAGGCCCTTAATCAGATCCATGATTTCAACCTGATAGCTGATATCCAGGCTCGCCGTAGGCTCATCGAGGAGAACCGATTTCGGCTCCTGGGCCAGAACACGGGCAATCACGACACGCTGGATCTCTCCGCCGGAGAGCTCGTTTATCCTGCGCTGGGCAAAGGGCTGTGTCCCGGTCATCTCCATCGCCCGCCAGGCAACCTCCATATCCCTGACGCCCTCATGCTGGAGAAAGCCAAGATGGGGATTCCTCCCCATCAGCACTATCTCGAAGGCGGTAAAGGTACCGGGCAGGATTGCTATCTGGGGCACCACGCCGAGCAGGCAGGCCAATTCCCCGCGGGATATCTCCTGAACGTCTCTACCCCCCACGAGTACCCGCCCCGACACCGGCGAAATAACCCGGCTGAGCGCCCGGACAACGGTCGACTTCCCCGAGCCGTTCGGCCCGATAAGCCCCACCATCTCCCCGGGTGATACCCGAAAGGCCAAGTCTCTTACCACCACATTCCGTCCGTAGGCTAGGGTAAGGTTATCCAGTTCCAGTTCAATCATCTCAGATATCCTTTAGAAGAAGACCGCCTTCCTCTTACGCCTCAGGATATAGAGGAAGAAGGGAGCCCCGCAGATGGCGGTGATGACCCCCACCGGTATCTCCATCGGCGCCAGAGCGGTACGCGCCACCAGGTCAGCCAGGATCAAAAAGACGGCCCCACTCAGGAGCGACAGGGGCAGGAGAAAACGGTAGTCAGGCCCCCAGATGAGACGAACGGTATGAGGAATGATAATGCCGACAAAGCCGATGGTGCCCACGAAGGAAACAGCAGCGGCCGTAATCAGGGTGGCTGCAGCAAGCAGAATGCGTTTCACCTTTTCAACATCGACTCCCAGTTGCTGCGCCTGCTCCTCATCAAGCTGCATCACGTTAAGAGAACGGGCATGGAGCAGAATGACAACCACCCCGGTTATGACATAGGGAAGAACAAACCTTACCTCCGACCAGTCACTCAGTGAGAAACTACCCATCAGCCAGAATACAATACCGTGCATCTTGTCACCGCTGGTGATAATCAGGTAGGAGACAATCGACGAGCAAAGGGCACCCAAAGCAACTCCGGCCAGAATAAGAGTGGTGGTGGGGATGGCTTTGCCAACCCGGGCCAGGTTATAGACAACGAACACCGTAACCAGCGCCCCGGCAAAAGCGAGCATGGGGATAACACCGAACCCAACCCCCTGCCACTGGAAGGGTAGCGAGAATCCAATGACAGCCCCCAGTGCCGCTCCCTGTGTCACACCGATAAGGTAAGGATCGGCCAGCGGGTTACGGAACAGCCCCTGATAGGTAGCCCCGGCGGTGGAGAGGGCGGCACCGGCAATACCGGCCAGGACTACCCGGGGCAGGCGCAGCGAGAGAATTATCGTCTCGGTAGTGCTCTGCCAGGTGGAGGCGATATCAATCCCCGGCAACTGGTCAAGGAGAAGGCGGAAGGTAGTGGTGAAGGGAATGCGAACGCTGCCCATGACGGTGGCAAACACGATCACCCCCCCCAGCGCTGCCAGAAGCCCGATTATGGCACATATCCGGCGGCACCGCCGGGCAAGGCCGGGCACAGGCCGTGCGGTAAGAGAGGATCCCCTCCGATACGGAGCCACTTAAAAACCTCCGCCGCCCGGGACTCCGGGCATACTTTCATTACATCAGATAGACCCGGTAGTCTCCTCAGCCTCCGGCAAACAGTTCCGGGTGGATGAAGCGAGCAAACGCCTCCAGCGCATCGACTATGCGCGGCCCGGGACGGCCCTCCAGGTCGGTATCTACTTCATATATCCATCCGTTACGGCGGGCTTCGGTATTTCCCAGCCTCGGCTCCGTTCTCATAAACTGAGCGGGCAGGTCCTCACCATCTCCCATGCCGACGCCGGCAATCATCACTTCCGGGTTAGCCTCGATTACCGCCTCCAGACTGATATCGGCATAGCCGATAAGGTCGCGGGCAATGTTCACTCCTCCCGCCATTTGAATCAGCTCGTCGTGACGAGTCTCCGAGCCGGGCGTCATCAGGGGATCATGCCAGGTAATGAAGAAGACCCGCGGCCTTTGCTCCGAGGAGAGCCCGGCCGTCTTTGCCGTCACCGCGGATATCCGCCTATTCATATCGTTAACCAGCCCAGCCGCCTCCTCTACCTTCCCGGTAACCTCGCCGACCAGGCTAATCGACTCCAGCACCTCATCAAGCGTGGCCGGGGCAAGTACAAAAACAGTCAGCCCCCTCTTTTCCAGCGCCGGAAGGACATCTGCTTCATGCATGCTGGTGGCCAGTACCAGATCGGGAGAGAGGGCAACCACCCTTTCCAAATCACCGGTACTAAAACCGCCGATTACCGCCTTATCCCTGGCTGCCGCGGGGTAATCGCAGTACTCAGTTACTCCGACCACTCTATCGTCCAGACCCAGAGCAAACAGTATTTCGGTATTGCTGGGAGCAAGCGAAACAATCCGCTGCGGGACGTTATCAAATTCGACTGTCCGGCCCAGCTGGTCAGTCACTCCACACGAGGACACCACCTCCCCGGCGGTCGGGGTACAGGCGACCAGAAGACCGAGCTGGGCAAGGAAAACAGCAGCACAGCCAATTTTTTTCTTCATCGGCGACACCACTCCTATTTACGACTACCACAAAAGAGAGCAATATTTATGACGACAACTCACTTCGAAACTTGGGATTAGTGCTTTTCGTTGCTCTTTAGGGTATAATACTACCAAAAGTAAATACAAGTCCACTTTTCTTTGAGAAAGTTTGTTTGAGTTGTTGCGGGTCTGGGGTAGGAGCTTGACAGAGACGCCCGGTCTGCATACTGTGTTGAACTACCCCGAAGCAGGTAATAATTGGAAGACATTCTTCAAGAGCTGCGGTCACGCCTGGAAAAGGCGTTAAAAAGAAATATGGCCCGGGGTATCCTGCTCTCCGGGGGCCTGGATACCAGCATCCTGGCTTTGCTTTCCCCGGGGGCCATCGGGCTGAACATAAGGCTCAACGGGTACGGAGAAGACCTGAAGTATGTCGAAATGCTGGCCGGTAAGCTCGGCCTAGAATTCTACCCAAAGAGCATCAGCACCGACGAGGCCCTGGAGGTGGTACCCGAGGTGATAAAGATTCTGGGCAGCTTTGACCCTGCACTACCCAACGACCTGGCGGTATACCTGGGGCTAAGGTCAGCCCGGGAGCAGGGCATTAAGAGCGTCATTACCGGGGACGGGGCCGATGAGCTCTTTGCCGGCTATGGCTATATGCTGGACTTAGACCTGAAAGAGTACCTGCCCCGGCTCGCCGAAAAGATGAGTTTCTCATCCAGCCGCCTCGGCGCCCACCTGGGAGTCGAGGTAAAACAGCCCTTTCTGGATAGAGACATTATCGAACTTGCCCTCGCCATCAGTCCCGAACTAAAGATCAGGGAGCGCCACGGCGTTAGACATGGTAAATGGATACTGCGAGAGGCCTTTGCGCCCTGGCTGCCCGAGGAAATCGCCTGGCAGACCAAGCGCCCTATCGAGGTGGGCTCCGGCTTCAGCCGGCTGCATGACATAATCGGTGCCATGATTTCCGACGAGGAACTGGCGGAGGCAGAGGCAACCCTTCCCGTGAAGTTCTTGAGCCGGGATCACCTCTTCTACTACCGGACCTACCGCCGGGTAGTCGGCGAGATTCCGCCGCCGCAACCGGGAGAAACAGGCTGTCCCGGCTGCGGTACGGGGATAGCACCGCAGAGCTGCCACTGCCGGGTCTGCGGCTGGAGCAGGGGGCTATAGAGCGATGAAGAGGAAGGAGCGCCTGGTCAGGGGCTATATCCAGGTTTATACCGGCGAGGGCAAGGGTAAGACCACCGCCGCCCTCGGGCTGGCCTTAAGAGCAGCCGGCCAGGGGTTGTCGGTAGCCTTTATCCAGTTCCTCAAGGGAGAGACCTCGGGCGAACAGCTCCTTGCCGCCGGATGTCACCTCTTCGAATTCATCCGGCTGAACCAGGGCATCTGCCTCCGGCAGAGTAACGAAGAACTCCGTCCGGTAACCGAGCAAACGCTCTCCCTCGCCGAGGAAAAGCTCGCTAAAGCGAAGTACGATATCATCGTCCTGGACGAGATTTTCACGGCGGTGAACAGAGGGCTGATCACCACGGCCCGGGTCATCGACCTGCTGGACAAAAAGCCGGATAACGTCGAGCTGGTGCTGACCGGGCGCAAGGCGCCCCGGGAGGTAATCGAGCGGGCCGACCTGGTCACTAATATGACCGCAGTGAAACACTATTTCCGTCAAGGGACCAAGGGACGCAAGGGCATTGAGTACTGATTTTCGCAAACAAGACTGAAGGCATAGATGAGAGCGGAAATGACGGAATCGCTATCAGAGATAATCGAAAAGATAGGGGCGCCGGACAAAACGGCAATGGCTGAGGCAAAGGCCAGACAGAATAGTCTGACCAAGCCCGCGGGCAGTCTGGGTCGGCTCGAGGACCTCTCCGTTCAACTGGCCGGCATTCAGGGCAGACTCCTGCCCCGGATAAAGGAGAAGGCTATTATCGTCATGGCGGCCGACCACGGCGTAGTCGCAGAAGGGGTAAGTGCCTACCCCCAGGAAGTGACCCCGCAGATGGTCTATAACTTCCTCGACGGCGGGGCCGGGGTAAACGTTATCGCCCGGCAGATGGGAGTCCGGCTGGTTATAGTGGACATCGGGATAGCCGCTACGCTCAAGTCCGCACCACGGCTCCTGTCAAGGAAGATCGCCCGGGGCACCCGCAACATGACGGCCGGCCCGGCGATGAGCGATGATGAGGCGAAGCGGGCGATAGAGACAGGCATCGAGGTGGTCAGAGCTGAGTTAAGCAAGGGGCTTGATATCATCGGCACCGGGGACATGGGCATCGGCAACACCACCTCAAGCAGCGCTATCTGCGCCGTTATGACGGGAAGACCGATATCCGAGGTAACCGGTAGAGGCACCGGAATAACCGATAAGCAGCTGGAGCATAAGATAGCGGTAATAACCAGAGCAATTAGAGCGAATGAACCCGATCCGGCCAAACCGATTGAGCTACTGGCCAAAGTAGGCGGGCTTGAGATTGGCGGGATTACCGGGGTAATACTAGCCGCCGCCGCTCACCGCATCCCGGTAGTAATCGACGGCTTCATCTCGGGGGCGGCCGCCCTGATTGCCGCGGCGCTAGCACCGGCAGTGAAGGATTTCCTGATTGCCGCTCACGTCTCCGCCGAGCCGGGCCACCGTCTGCTGCTCAAACACCTGGGACTTAGGCCCCTGCTCGACCTTGGTATGCGCCTGGGCGAAGGTACCGGAGCTGCCCTGGGCATCTCACTGGCCGAGACCTCAGTCAGGATCCTGGCTGAGATGTCCACCTTCGCCGATGCCGGAGTATCGGGCAGGAGCGAGGTGGAGAATTGAGTTTTCTGGCTGCGATAAGGTTTCTCACCACACTCCGGATCCCCCGACACGACGGGGGCGGTCCCGAAGACTTGGCACGCTCGGCAGTCTTTTTCCCCGTCGTCGGTATTATCATCGGGCTTATGCTGGCCGGAGCCTACTGGCTCCTCATTCATATCCTGCCCTTGAGCGTGGCCAGCGGAATACTCATCGTGGCCGGAGTGGCCTTAAGCGGCGGGCTTCACCTGGACGGCTTTGTTGATACCTGTGACGGTCTCGGCGGCCACAAGGATACCGCCACGAGGTGGCAGGTGATGCACGACAGCCGCTCCGGCGCCTTCGGCATCATCGGAGTCTTCTGCCTGCTGCTGGTAAAATACGGGGCGCTGAACAGCGTACCGGATAACCTGATGATGGCCACTCTCCTGATTATGCCGGTGCTAAGCCGCTGGACAATGGTCTATGCCATCTTCGCCTATCCCTACGCCCGGCCCTCCGGACTAGGCAAGGTCATCAAGCAGGGTCTGGGCCGGAGCCGGTTTGCCCTAGCCACGGCGGTAACCGTAGCGGCGGCAACCGGGCTGGCCGGCTGGGGAGGCATCCCGCTTTTTTATCTGGCCGGCCCGCTGTTAATGCTAGGGGTCTGGCTGATTACCCTGGCGATGGCAGCCTATCTCAAGGGCAAGTTCGGCGGCCTCACTGGCGATACCTACGGGGCGATAAATGAGGTTGCTGAGGTCTCGACGCTCATTCTGGTCTGCCTGCTGGTCTACAACCACTGGCCGGGGCTAAGCTGAAGGACAAGATAGCGGAGGTACAGAATGAACAAAGGGTGTACCCTGATAGTCGGCGGCGCCCGCAGTGGCAAGAGCCGTTTCGCCCAGGAGCTTGCCGAAAAGACGGGGGAAGCGGTGCTCTTTGTGGCTACCGCCGAGGCCGGCGATGAAGAAATGAGCCGCCGCATCGAAAAGCACCGTAAGTCCCGGCCGGTTTCCTGGCGGACTCTGGAGGCCACCGACAATTTATCCGGCCGGATTAGCCGGGAAATCAGCGGTGAGGGAGTGGTGATTATCGACTGCATCACCCTGCTGGTGAACAACATTACCGGGAGCTACGGCGACCGGTACAGCGAGGGTCTTATCGAGGATAAGGTTACCGCTGAGATCAGGGAGCTGATCGAGTGTATCGACCGAACCGATGCCAGGTTTATTATCGTGAGTAACGAAGTCGGGCTGGGGTTAGTGCCGCCAAACAAGCTAGGCCGCTTCTACCGCGATATCCTGGGCCGGGCGAACCAGCTCCTTGCCCGCCGCGCCGATGAGGTCTACCTGATGATCTGCGGGCTGCCGGTAGCGATAAAGACTCCGGGCCGAAGCTAATTCACCTGCGCCGGCTATATACAAACCGTCGGCCATCAAGTTATAATTATAATACTCAGGTAATATCATCCTGCCAGCTTGAAGGACGGAAGACTCAATGTACTGCATCTGGAACTACTTTCAACGCCACCGCTTTAGAAGCGGGCTGCTTCACCGATACCGGCTTATCCGGTAAAGATACGGTTCCGTCTTCAACATCGCAGCTATCGTCAGCCACCAAGATAAGAGACTTAAACTCTGTTCTCCAACACTGTTGAAGCACACCTCACATAATCCGCCTGATGTATGCCGTGTTTCCAGTTCCTTAATTGCGCGCGCTAGGCTGCCGATAATATTCTGTTAACGTACATAAAAGGATAGAGGAGAAAACAAGCAACTATATGGAATACCGTCACGACATAAGAAACATCGCTATCATAGCCCACGTTGACCACGGGAAGACCACCCTGGTGGACGCCATGCTCAAACAGAGCAAGATATTCCGGGATAACCAGACAATAGGTGAGCTGATAATGGACAGCAATACCCTGGAACGGGAAAAAGGCATTACTATCATGTCCAAAAATACGGCCGTGGTCTACCGGGGCATCAAGATTAACATCATAGATACGCCGGGTCACGCCGATTTCAGCGGGGAGGTAGAGCGGGTTATCAGCATGGCCGATGGTTGTCTGCTTCTCGTGGATTCGGTGGACGGCCCGATGCCTCAGACCAGATTTGTCCTCCGTCACGCCCTAAAGTACGGCCTTAAGCCAATCGTGATCATCAATAAGATAGACCGGAAGACCTCCCGGATAAAAGAGGTCCTTAGATTCACCCAAGATCTCTTTCTGGAACTGGCCACCAGCCCGGAGCAGCTTGATTTCCCGGTCCTGTACGCCAGCGCCAAGGAAGGAACCGCCGTAACCGACCCCGGCCTGACGGGCAGGAACATCAGTCCTCTCTTCGATTGCATTTTAGAGAACGTGCCGCCGCCCCGCATTGAAAGCGGCCCCTTTCAAATGCTCGTCTCTAACCTGGACTATGACAGTCACAAAGGGAAAATAGCCATCGGCCGGGTCTGGCGTGGAAAGGTCTGTCCTCATGACCCGGTGGTCGGCATTGATGCCGACGGAAACCTGAGCTACAGCGAGGTTAACCAGGTATTCACCTATTTGGGTCTGAAACGCCTGGAGGTAAACGAAGCCTGTGCGGGCGATATAGTCGCGATGACCGGAGTCAGGGATGTCGTTATCGGAGATACCATTGCCAGCCAAGAGCATCCGGAGGCCCTGCCCCGTATCGAAATCGGCGAGCCCACGGTAGAGATGACCTTCAGCATCAATACCTCACCGTTCGCCGGCCGTGAAGGCCGCTTCGTGACAACGCGCCAGCTCCGGGAACGTCTTTACCGGGAACTGAGCACCAACCTGAGCCTAAGAGTCCAGGATACCGCCAACCCCGACAGCTTTCTGGTCAAAGGCAGAGGTGAGTTGCACCTGGCCATCCTAATCGAGACCATACGTCGCGAAGGCTATGAGTTCGAAGTTTCTAAACCGGAGGCAATCACCAAGCTGGTGGACGACCGGCTCACGGAACCCGTAGAAGCCCTGACTATTGACACCAGAGAGGGATATATCGGTATCCTGACCGAGATGCTCAGCGAGCGACAGGCTCAAATGACGAATATGCATAACGACGGCTTAGGGAATGTACGTCTGGAGTTCCGGATACCGACCAAGGGAATCATAGGTTTCCGCAGTGGCTTTCTGACCGCTACCCGGGGGGAGGGCGTCATGAACACGGTCTTTCTCGGCTACGAACCCTGGCATGGGGACATAGTCTCAAGCCGCAACGGCGCCCTGGTAGCTGCCGAAGAAGGCACCGCAGTTACTTACGGAATCAATAATGCCCAGGGCAGGGGCATTACCTTCATCGAGCCAGGCACCCCGGTATACCGGGGGATGATAATCGGGCTCAGTTCACGCCCCAAGGATATTCCAATCAATGTCTGCAAGGAAAAGAAGAAGACCAACGTTCGCTCATCGACCTCCGATATCGCCATCAAGCTGGTTCCGGCCGTCAAAATGAGCCTGGAGCAGGCCATTGATTTCATCACCGGGGATGAGCTTGTGGAAATCACACCGAAGAATATCAGAATGAGGAAGAGGCCGCGGCCAGTCCAGCGCCGCGGTGAATTATCAAACACCGGCTAGGGCGGGAAGACCCGAACGGGTTAGAGTTCTTCATCAGGTCATGCTATGAAATACCACAGGCGTAGCGTCATGACTGCCGAACGTATTCAAACCCGAAATCAACGCTCGATACCGTCCCGGGCGGCAACCCCTGCCTCGCTGTAGTGCTTGACCTCCTTCATCTCGGTGACCAGATCGGCAGCGGCGATAAGCTCAGGGGGCGCATAGCGGCCGGTGAAGACCACCTCTACCCCCTCCGGTCTGGAACGGATCACCTCCAGCATCTCATCAAGAGATACCAGATGAAAATAGTGGCTGGTAATAATCTCGTCGAAGACGACAATGTCGTATTGACCGGAGCACATCGCCCGCCTGGCCCGGGCCAAGCCCTCCTGAGCCATCCGGACGTCTTCTTGCCGGGGCGGGTCCTGGACGTGAATGAAGGAGCCCTTACCGTACTGCTCGATGGTGACATAGGGCCGCAGTTTTTCCACCCCATCCAGCTCGCCGTAGTGCTGTCCCTTCATAAACTGCCCGATATATGTCTTCAAACCCCAGCCGGCCGCCCTCAGGGCAAGCCCCAGAGCAGCGGTAGTCTTCCCTTTACCGTTCCCGGTATAGACCTGGACATAACCTTTGCCGAGAGGACCCATTATCAGCCTTTTTCGATATTGATCAGCTCGTAGCCTATATTTTCTTCTTCCAACCTCTTTACCAAACGGGATATCTCATCCTCAACACAGAGGAGCAACGGTCTGAGCCCGCTCTGGGCAGCATCGACGGCTGCCTCGGCGGCGCCGTAGAGAGAGAACCTGACGCCAGCCTTCCTCAGGACAACCTGAGCTTCAATGCCGAGCGCCCCGATGAAGGTTCTATCCTTAAGATGGCTATCCAGCAGCTTGAGATCAACCTTCCTGGAGCCGCCCTTCTGAATACCGGGCATACTGAGGATGGTGACCCGGCCCGTCGCCACCGGTACTATCCCCTCGATGTCGGTAATTCCGGCATCCTCCCCCTGCTTAACATCGTCAACCACCCTGCCCCAGGCTCCCCGTCCGACACTTCTGGTTGCGAAGAGCA
Organism: Dehalococcoidales bacterium; assembly: GCA_028710655.1. Next base: position 2,418 of record JAQTTS010000031.1, on the reverse strand, counting down.
GGCCGTCCTTCATCTCCAGACCAACCGTCTGCCCCCCGCTCAAATCACAGTCCGCCAGCGCCGCACACACCGAGCTGCCGGTAATCGCACTGCGGGCAAATGAATTATAGGCCCTGAGCTCACGGAGCACCTTTATTATCCAGTTGACACCCTCATTACTGACCCGATAGCGGGAACGCCCGTCGGAGGTAAGCAGTCCGTCAGCCAACATCCTTTTAACATAATCCGATATCGCCTGGGGAGTAATGTTAAGCTTCTTAGCGATATGTCTCTGCTGGATATTGGGCTGCATCGCCGCTATCTCCACCAGTATCTGGAACCGGGTCGCCAGGTTCTTGTTCTGCAATACCTCTACCATAGCAATAGCTCCGCTTCGGCAGGTTTGTCTGGGTAAATAATAATGCAGCAGAGAGAGAAAGACAATAGCCTATTTTGCTGGAAGGCTACCTTCTTAAATGGGGATGCCAGAAGAAGCCCCGACAACAAGGGCACCGGGGGGGGGAGGAGACCCGGAAAGGATGCCCACCGCACTAGATCGACATCCTGCTTACCCGGGCAGCATCTTCCTGGGGTACTCAGCCCCGACCGTAGTCATCAACCGGCCCAGCCCGCTGCAGACCTGGTAGATATTGATCTTGAAATCGGGACAGATACTGCAAAGCATATAGGCCTCACGCTTACTCATGCCGTAGTCCTCTTCCAGCCACAGCACCAGATCTTTCAGCGCCTGCTTGATCGCCTCTTCAACCGGCCGGTAGCAGTAGACGGATATCAGAGACTCCGTAGTCTCCAGACGGACGTTATTCAGCTTCTTATTCCTAATAACATCGCACCGCAGGGTCACCTCACCGGCCACCTCGTTAGCAATACCGGTAACCTCACCATCCCCCTGAGAAGCGTGCATATCGCCGAAGTACAGCAGCCCACCCTTATTGAATGACTGCAGGTACACCCTGGTCCCCTCCCTGATATCCCGGCAGTCCAAGTTCCCCCCACCGGCCAGGGCGGAGCCGAAACTGGTGGCCAGGCTGGATAGAACCTCCCACTCCGGAGCAGTGGCAAAGGTGCCCAGGAAAGGCTTGAGCTCCCAGGTGTAGCAGTGCTCTCCATAGCGCCAGGTCCCCCTGCCGCCGTTATGCTCTATTACACCAGTATACATCTCATCGCACTCTTCCCAACCGGAGAGCCCGGCAAAGTGGTGCGCCCCCGGGATGGTGCAGGTCACTCCGTTAAGCAGGTTGTCGATCTTCTCTATGGTTACCACCAGGACATCTCCTGCTTCGACACCGCTAACGTACACCGGGCCACAGAGCGGGTTCAGGCAGGCCGGCACCCTGACCGAATAGGGCATCATATCCCGGGGATACAACCGGCCCGGTCTATCCCTCAGGGCACCCCGGAAGCAGTCCTCGGTCTCGGCAACGAAAGACTCGCCAAGCTCCACCTTAAGGGCAGGCGGAGTGTTCCTGTCCAGGGCAAAGTGCTTGATTTCATCGAAGTTCCTGGCCCGGGGAATGCGTTTAGGATCCGGCATATCCCTCCCTCATCTAAGGCTATCTGGTCAGTTTCACGATGAGCGCCCGGTGCATATGCGGTATCGACAGTATCTCCCGGTAGCACTCAACGGGGACCGGGTCATCCAGACAAAGCACCATCATCGCCCTGCCGCCACGGTGGATGCCCCGGCTAACCTGCATCTGGCTGATATTAACGTCAGCGTTACCGACAATCGTGCCCATCGCCCCGATCATCCCGGGACGGTCTTCATGCTCGGTAAAGAGCATATATTCACCCGAAGGCTCTATCTCCAGCCAGTAGTCGTTCACCCGGGTCAGGTGAGTCCTCCCCCGTATTGAAGAGCCGGCAACCAGGGTGCTACCCGATTTGGTCTCCACCTCCACCGTCACCATATTAGCGTAATTCTCACAGGTAGTGTCCTTTTCTTCACTGACCCGCAGCCCGCGGCTACAGGCAATAATATCGGCGTTAACCATATTGACACGCTCCTCGGTCACTGCCTCCAGGAGACCGGCAAGCACGGCCACTTTTATCGGCTGGGTGTCCTCTCTAGCGATATCCCCCTGATAGCGGATGGTCAGCGATTTAAAGGAGCCTTCTATTAGCTGGACGGCAATCCTGCCGATAGTAATCCCCACCTGGAGATAGGGACCGAGCACCGACATGGCCTCGCTGGAAATCACCGGCGCATTCACCGGGGAGCGGGCCGGACGGCCGCTAAGGATTGCCGCTACCTGTTCAGCGATATCGATGCTGGCGCTCTCCTCCGCCTCAACGGCGGATGCCGCCAGGTGAGGAGTCGCGATTACCTTTTCACACTTCAAAAGGATGTTATCCCGGGCCGGTTCCTCACTGAAAAAATCAACCGCCGCCCCAGCCAGACAACCCGCTTCGAGTGCC
>JAQTTS010000317.1 GCA_028710655.1 Dehalococcoidales bacterium | reverse complement strand
TAACGCTCTACTTCAGGAGACCCGCCTATCCTCAGGCCAACGTCGCAGGAAGGCAAGCAAGCAGTTACAGATAGTGGAAACCTTTCGCCGCAGCGGCAATAAACCGGAATGGATGATTCTCACGGTGCTACCGGTACTGCCGCCCGACCTCAGACCTATGGTTCAGCTCGATGGAGACAGGTTCGCTACCAGTGGCCTTAATGACCTGTACCGCCGGGTGATTAACCGCAATAACCGTCTGCGTCATCTGCTAGAGATAGGAGCCCCCGACATTATCATACGCAACGAAAAACGAATGCTTCAGGAAGCGGTCGACTCTCTTATCGACAACGAGAAGGGAGGAGGACGAGCTATTTCATTCAGCGGCAATCATAAACTAAAGTCACTCTCGGACATGCTCAGAGGCAAGCAGGGACGGTTTCGCCAAAATCTTCTCGGCAAGCGGGTTGACTATAGCGGACGTTCGGTCATCGTCGTCGGCCCGGAGCTCAAGCTCTATCAATGCGGTCTGCCCAGAAGGATGGCACTGGAGTTATTCAAACCGTTTATTGTGCACCGATTGATGGAACGTGGACTTGCCTTCAGCGACAAGAGCGCTCGCCGGCTGGTGGCAAGGGCCAATCCCGAGGTATACGATATCCTGGAAGAGGTGGTTAAAGAACGTCCGGTATTACTGAACCGGGCCCCTACCCTTCACCGGCTCGGCATTCAGGCATTTGAGCCGGTACTTATTGACGGCAGCGCCATACAGCTCCATCCTCTGGTATGCTCAACCTTCAACGCCGACTTTGACGGGGATCAGATGGCGGTCCATCTACCTCTATCCAAAGCTGCAGTCAAAGAAGCCAGAGAGCTGATGCTCAGCATCCACAATATGCTGCTGCCAAGCTGCGGCGAGCCAATCGTAATCCCGACTCTGGATATGGTCCTCGGCTGCTACTACCTGACCACCATCAGACCAGGTGCTAAGGGAGAAGGTAAGACTTTCGGTAGTCTGGAAGCGGCCAGACTTGCTTACGATATCGGTATTATTGACCTCAGGGCTGAGGTTGAAGTCAGGATTCCCGAGCAAGGCAATCAGAGAATTAAGACCAGCGCCGGCCGTATCATATTCAACGAGGTCCTGCCCCAACAACTACGTGATTACAGCAAGGTAATCGATAAATCAACCTCAAAACAAATAGTAGACAGCTGCTATAAGCTGCTGAGCAGCCAGGAAATTGCAATAGTACTGGACAACCTGAAGCAACTGGGCTTCCGGTACGCTACCAAGTCAGGAACTACCATCGGTATGAGCGACGTCAAAGTTCCAGAGGATAAAGCAAGATTGATAAAAGACGCCGAGGAAAAAACGGCCGCTATCAAAGAACAATATAACCGTGGGGTAATCACCGAAGACGAAAGCTATAACCGTGTTATCGGTGTGTGGATGGAAACCACCGACCTGATTACAACGGCTATCTCCAATTCTCTCGACCGCTACGGTAGCATATATATGATGTCAACATCAGGGGCCAAGGGTAATATCTCTCAAATCAGGCAGATGGCAGGCATGCGTGGCTTGATGACCAACCCCTCGGGCAGGATAATTGATTTTCCCATTAAGGCCAGCCTACGCGAAGGGCTGAACGTTCTGGAGTACTTCATCTCTACTCATGGCGCCCGCAAAGGACTGGCTGACACCGCATTAAGAACGTCGGAGAGTGGTTACCTGACCAGACGTCTCGTTGACGTCGCTCAGGATACCATCATCCGCCAGGAAGACTGCGGCACCATGGATGGAATATGGATATCCGAACCCCAAAAAGGTGAAATCCTGCCGCCACTCGCTAAACGAATAACCGGCCGTATGGCTGCCAGTAAAGTGGTTAACCCGCAGACAAATGAAATCATCGTTGACCGTAATGAAGAAATCGATGACGATAAGGCAAAGAAGATTGTTGATGCCGGGCTGACCAAGGTTCACGTCAGGTCTCCGCTCTCCTGTCAATCAAGACAAGGCACCTGCCAGCGATGCTATGGCTGGGACCTTTCCTGCGGCAAGCTGATCAAGCTAAATACAGCAGTAGGCATAATTGCCGCCCAGAGTATCGGCGAACCGGGCACCCAGTTAACTCTACGTACTTTTCACACCGGTGGCGTCGTCGGACTGGACATCACCACCGGTCTGCCCAGGATCGAAGAACTATTCGAAGGCAGAACACCTAAGGCCCAGGCCATCATCTCAGAGATAGACGGCAAAGCTGAAATAATGGATGATGATGAGGGGAGAAGAATCAAGATTGTCAGCTCCGAAGTATTCTATGATGAATACACACCACCCACCGGTTGGACAATCCTGACGCAGGATAAAGCGTGTGTGGACGTCGGTACGCCACTGGCCCGTCCACCTCAGACCAATGAAAACTCACCGCAGGAGCAATCACTCTCCACTGAGAATCAACCAATACTGGCCCGTGTCAGCGGTGAAGTCACCATTCAAGGGGAAAAAATACTCATAAGATATGAGGATAATGAGGTACGGGAATACTCTATTCCCCCAGCCACCCACATCCGTGTCCAGAATGGCGACAGGGTTCAGGCCGGAGACCGCTTGACCGACGGCTCTATTGACCCACAGGACATTCTTCATATTTCCGGTAAAGAGGCCGTCCAGCGTTACCTGGTAGACGAGGTACAAAAGGTATACCGTTCACAAGGGGTAAACATCAACGACAAGCACATCGAGGTTATCGTCCGCCAGATGCTGACCAAGGTTTATATTGATTCATCAGGAGACACCGGGTTGGTAATAGGAGAACTTTTAGACAAGTTCGATTATGAGGATATCAACGCTAAGGTGCTGGCCGAGGGCGGGGAGCCAGCCACTGCTCACATTATCCTAATGGGAATAACCCGCGCTTCATTGAACACCGACAGCTGGTTAGCCGCCGCCTCCTTCCAGGAAACTACTAAAGTGCTTACCGAAGCCGCCGTCGCCGGCAAGGTGGATAAACTAAACGGGCTCAAGGAGAATGTCATCATCGGGAAGTTAATACCAGCCTGCTATTCAATTACTGAGGGTAATCCAGAACTAGCAGCCGGCAGAGAGAACAAAGGTGAAGAGTTAAGGGAGATGGCTATCTGAAGTCCGCAATACAGCTAATCACTGGTACAAAATAAGACCGCCCCGACTAGTTCGGGGCGGTCTTTTATCAACAGACACCGGCCAGCAAACGCATTGCTCGTGAGAAGATGTGGTATAATGACCTAAACGAGGATCAAGGGAGGAGAATACTATCAGTCGGGTTATATCGGGCAAACTCAGTGCTGACGACACATCACTTGACAACAGCTTAAGACCAAGGCAGT
>JAQTTS010000030.1 GCA_028710655.1 Dehalococcoidales bacterium | reverse complement strand
CCGGCACAATAACACCATCTCTAGTAATAACCCGCTCCATCCTTTTCCGGGTAATTATCTGGCCGGGAATGATCTCAATGACCGGCTCGGTATACCCGGCCGGGAAAAGCCGCAGGGACTCCAAATCATAGGGCTTAATGTTTACTGTACGAGTCAGCTCCGTATTTCTCTCTTTACGGATAGCAAACAACGGCTCTCCCTTTCTGGCTACCAGCGTACCCCGGTAGAACACCATATCCGCCCGTAAATCAGTCAGTTCTTCGCTAACCATCAGATTTGCCAGGTAGCCTGGGGCGACCGCCCCAAGTGCATTCAGGCGAAAGTAAACAGCGGCATTTATGGTCGCCATCTGGATTGCGCGCACCGGATCAAGGCCCCGCCTGATCGCCTTACGTACCACAGCATCAATATCGCCATCCCCAAGCAGGTCAACACAGTTGCGGTCATCGACAACGAAGAGACACCGAGAATAGGTCCTGTCACTGACCAGGGGAAGTAGAGCATCCAGGTTCTTCTCCGAGGAACCCTCTCGTATCATAAGATACATGCCGCGACCTAGTTTCTCCCCGGCCTCATCGAGAGATACCGACTCATGATCGGAACCAATACCGGCCGCAATATAAGCATTTAAGTCCCTGCCGCCCAATCCCGGAGCATGGCCATCAACCGCCTTCCTCCCCACCGAGTCGATTTTCTTGAGTACATTCCCGTCACCGGCCAGCACGCCGGGGAAGTTCATCACTTCTCCCAACCCGATACAGCTACGCCAGCGAAGCACCTTTCTAATATCAGCAGGTCCCAGGCTTGCCCCCGAGGTCTCCAGATGGGTCGCCGGCACGCAGGAAGGAGCCATCAGGTAAAGCTCCAGGGGCAGGCGGCGTGCACGATCCATTACATACCGGATGCCATTAAGACCGCAGACATTAGCTATTTCGTGAAGGTCAGTCACCACCGCCAGCGTTCCACGCGGTACCACGGCACGAGCATACTGATCAACACTGAGCATCGAGCTTTCCAGGTGAGTATGCCCGTTAATCAGGCCGGGAATAATGTATCTATTCCCTAAATCAATGACCTCTTTTGCCTCACGGTAGTCTCCTATACTGGCGATCCTGCCACCGCAGATAGCCACATTGGTCGACTCAATCTCACCATTGAAGACATTGACCACCCTGCCATTAGCCAGGATCAGGTCAGCAGGATGCTGCCCTCTGGCCACTGAAATCAAACGCTCTTTGCTCAAGCTCATCCCTTTTAATACAGCCGGGAAACTACGGCAGGTCTACTTTCCAATATCATTTCCGGTTTCATTGCTCATCATCCAGATAGCAGATATCGGCCAGGTAACGGAACTTCTCATCCCAGTCTATGCCGTAACCGACGATAAATCTATCGGGAATAGTAAAGCCCAGATAGTCAATGGTAAGCGGTAACTGCCGCCGTGAGGGCTTATCCATAAGAGCACAGAGCCGCAGCGAAGCCGGCTTTTTCTTCTTCAGGTAGTCCAGCAGAAAGGAAAGAGTTATGCCGGTATCCACGATGTCCTCAACCACCAGCACGTCCCTGCCCTTAACAGGAGAGGAAAGACCTTTGACCACCCTGACCTTTCCCGAACTCTCCCTACCCCGACCATAGCTGGAGAGCTTAATAAAATCCACCTCAAGCGGCAAATTAAGAGACCGCACCAGATCAGCCATGAAGATAAAGGAACCTTTAAGAATGCCTACCAGCAGGGGACACCTTCCCCGGTAATCTCTGCCAATCTCAGCCGAAAGTCTCCTTACGGCAGCTGTTATTTCACCTCTGGTAAAAAGTATCCGGGGTTCAGTTTGAGAACTCATCGTCAGTTGAGATTATAATATTTATGCTAATGCCTGTCCAGCCGGTATACCGCCATTCTTTGCTGCCGCCAGCCGTGCTATGCTAAACTAGACATAAAGAAAGCGCTGACAATGGAAATACTAGTGACCAATGACGATGGCATCTTTGCCCCCGGGCTATGGAGGCTGGTTAAGGAGCTGCAAAAAATCGGCCGGGTAGCCGTAGTCGCTCCGGATAGAGAGCAGAGTGCCCTGGGCACCGCAATCACACTGCGTCAGCCGCTACGGGTGCAGAAGATGCGGCCACTGGTGGCCGATGTAGAGTCCTACTCGGTAGAGGGTACACCGGCGGATAGCGTTATCCTCGGCCTAGGCAAGCTGCTTAAACATAAGGTCGACCTGGTCGTATCCGGGATAAACTCAGGACCAAACATGGGTGACGATGTCCTCATATCGGGAACGGTAGGAGCCGCCCTCCAGGGATACCTGCGCGGTTCACCGGCTCTGGCCATCTCAATAGACTCCCTGGATAATCTCTACCTGGACAACGCCGCAAGATTAGCGGCTTTACTGGCGGAGAAGCTAACCGGCGATGCTATGCCCGGCAACGGTTTTCTCAACGTAAATCTACCCGGTCTACCCCTGGAAAAGACCACGGGCATAAAGATAACCCGACTGGCCAGCCGCAGTCATATCGATACCGTCGAGGAAGGACACGACGGCAAAAAGGCCTACTACTGGCTGGTACGCCAGAAGATAAAAAGAGATGCTGAAGAAGATACCGACATCCATGCTATTGAGAGGGGCAGTATTTCCATTACACCCTTGCATACGGAGCTCCTGAACAAGCCATCACCCCGGATACCGGACGGCCTGTGCGCAGAACTCTTTAATGAACTACAGAAAAGCTAGTCCCAGAACCTAACCCGGTATTATTCTGATAAAGGCCTGATTGATACTATTTGGAGGTGGACCATTGTACCAGAAGACTACCCTTGATAACGGCTTGCGGCTGGTGACCTCAACCATGCCACACACGCGCTCGGTATGCATCAGCTTCTTTGTCGGCACCGGCTCCCGGTACGAGTCCGATGCCGAAGCCGGTACCTCTCACTTTATCGAGCATATTCTCTTCAAGGGTAGCTCGAAGTACCCCTCCCCCGGGGAAATCTCAGCAGCAATCGAAGGCATCGGCGGAATCTTAAACGGCGGTACGGACAAGGAGATAACCGTCTATTGGTGTAAGGTTACCCAGCAACACTTCCCGCTGGCCCTGGAGGTACTCACCGATATGCTGCTAAACCCCCGGTTCGACCCGGAAGAGATAACTAAGGAGCGGCAGGTTATTATCGAAGAAATCAATATGTGCAAGGACTCCCCTTCACAGGAAGCCAATATACTCATCGACGGGCTTCTCTGGCCTAACCATCCCTTGGGCCGTGACGTAGCCGGTAGCAGAGAATCAGTAGCCAATATCACCAGAGAAGCAATGCTCGATTACCTCGACCGCCAGTACCAGCCGGATAATACCGTGGTCGCTATCGCCGGCAATATCCGGCACCAGAAAGCAGTTAACTCGGTTGATCAGGTAATGGGTAGCTGGGCCAGTCGTAAGACGCGTGCCAGCTATTCCGACTATCAGCCGACACCATTCCAGCGTGTCGTAATAGAGAAGCGGGATATCGAACAGTCCCACCTCTGCCTGGCGCTGCCGGGATTACCGCTCCTTCATCCACAACGCTTTAAACTCGACCTGCTCAATACTGTCCTCGGCCAGGGCATGAGCAGCCGATTGTTTACCGAGATTCGCGACCGGCTGGGGCTGGTCTACAGCATTCACAGCTATAACGAGCACTTTCTCGACTCCGGATCGCTGACAATATACGCCGGGGTAGATACCAGAAATCTGACCACCGCTATAAAAGCCATCCTCGAGCAGCTTAACCGGATTAAGGAAAAAGTACCCGAGGTCGAGCTGTCACGGGCTAAAGAGCTTTCAAAAGGACAGCTGCTGCTCAGAATGGAAGACAGCCATAACGTCGTCGGCTGGTTAGGAGGTCAGGAAACTCTTACCAGGCGTATTTTAACCACAGAAGAGGTAACCGCTATTATCGACGCCATCACTGCCGAGGAGTTAAAGAAGCTGGCCCAAGAGTTGATAGACGGTAAGAGACTCCGTCTGGCCGTGGTTGGTCCTGTCGCCGAGGATACGCCGCTGGAAGAACTCCTAAAGCTGTAAGCTCACATGCCTTCCTAGCTAGCGGGGATATCACACCTGATGATAATCAAGCTGTCATCGATTCCTTGAGGAGCTCCCTGTCTATATCTAAGAGGCAGACTAAAGCAGTACTCAAGCCAGTATTCAACCGCCAGAATTAACACGCTTCTATCCCCTCAAGCCTTTTTACCTACGCTTATCGGTAACGGCCTTCGCTGCTTAACCAATAAACACGGCCGCTTAGACTATAAAATAGCGTAATATTTTATGACTCAGCATTATCGAGAAATACAAACAGCTTTTAATGCTCCTGAATCGCTTTGATATCTGTTCAACGCCCCTGAATGCCTTTGACATTGTATCACAGTATTCATTATAATATGGCATACGGTAGGTGGTTGCCGTATACCGTATTAATTCAGTCAAGGGTTATTTCATATGGAAAGAGTGGCTCACAAGATAATTAGCACCGGGCTCAATCCGCTTGACGGACTCCTGCAGAATCTGCGACTGGGTGACAATGTCGTCTGGCAGGTCGACTGCCTCGAAGACTATCCGTACTTTGCCCAAGCCGCTGCAGATCAGGCAATTAAAGACGACTTTGCCTGTGTTTACCTGCGTTTTGCTCCTCATGGCGCTATTCTCCAGCCACGAACCGGACTGAAAATTATCAATATTGATCCCGGTCCCGGGTTCGACTATTTCACCGGTGAGGTGCACCGAATTATTGAACAATACGGCGAAAGGACTTTTTACATCTTCGACAACCTTTCCGCTTTGGTGGACGAATGGGCTACTGATGAACTGCTGGCTAACTTCTTCCAGGTAACCTGTCCCTACCTTTTTGAACTCAACGCCATAGCTTACTTCGCCATCAGACGTGGGCAACATGGACAGAGTGCTATAACTCGCATACGAAGTACCACTCAGATACTAATCGATGTTTATCATGTCGAAGGCAATATGTATATTCAGCCGTTGAAGGTGTGGAACCGCTATTCACCATACATGTTTTTGCCCCACCGGATTAATACCGATGAATTGGAGCCCATCCTGCGCAGCGGCGATGCGGCTACGATACTGATAAATGCCAGCAGACGGCCAATCAATATCAGCTCTGATTCCGTAGCACCCTGGGAGACTGTTTATCGAACGCTGGTTCAGTATCAGAGAACTCACGCGGATTCATCGGGTACTACTGCCAAGGCCACAGCGCTAAAGGAATCACTCTCACGAATGATGATGGGCAACCATAAGAAGCTGAACCAGCTATCCGACCGATACCTGACCTTAAATAACCTGCTTCAAATCAGAGGTCGTCTTATTGGTTCCGGACGGATAGGTGGCAAAGCAGCCGGCATGCTAATAGCAAGAGGTGTTCTGGCCGCAGACGATGGCGGGACTGGCTTCAACCAACTGCTGGAAGAGCATGATTCTTTCTACATCGGTTCGGATGTGTTCTTCACTTTCCTGGTAAAAAATAACCTGTTCAAACTCAGATTACAGTTATCGAAAACAGGCAAGCTATCAAAGGATGAATTCGCTAAAGTAGAGCAGCAATTCCTCTGCGGTCATTTCTCAGAAGAAATAATAGAACAGTTACGGAATATGCTTGATTACTACGGGCAGGCTCCTATTATAGTACGTTCCTCAAGCCTCCTTGAGGACGGCTTTACAGATGCCTTCGCCGGAAAGTACCGCAGCGAGTTCTGTACCAACCAGGGCAGTCCTGAAACCCGTCTGGAGGCCTTATTAAGAGCAATCAAACTGGTCTATGCCAGTACGCTGAACCCGGATGCTCTATCGTATCGCCACAGGCGCGGGCTCGGCGAAGGTGATGAACAAATGGCAATCCTAGTGCAGCGTGTCTCCGGAACACCGTACAAGCAATACTTCTTCCCCAGTCTGGCCGGAGTTGCTTTCTCACGCAACCTTTACGCATGGACAAACCGCATTGATACCCGAAGAGGTATGATACGGCTGGTATTCGGTCTAGGGACTCGTGCCGTGAACCGGGTCAGCGGCGACTACCCCCGAATGATTGCCATCAGCCACCCCCAACTAAGACCCGAGGTTGGCATGGAAATAGCCAGGTATTCGCAGCGAATGGTAGATGTCCTGAATATCGCAAAAAATAACTTTGAGGTCGAGCCTTTCGCCGAAATAATTAACGTTAATAGCTATCCAGCCCTGCAATTAATGATTTCTGAAATAGCTGATGGTTACCTGCGTGACTGGTTCGTAACTCCGACGTCCAATCAGGAAAAGAACTTCGTTCTGACCTTTAATAATCTGATAAAGCAAACCGAACTGGTTAACATCATCGGAGAGATGTTAACCAAACTCGAAAAGGCTTGGGGCCAGCCAGTAGATATCGAGTTTACCGCTCATGTCGACAGCGCAAATAAAGTAAGGATCAACCTGTTACAATGCCGCTCACTACGTGTACCCAAATCAGAGGGCGTTTCTATCCGTATTCCCCGAAATATTACCCGGGCAAGATTACTATTCCGTTCCAATCAGGCAATAAGTGCCGGGATAGTCGGTGATATACGATATATCGTCTATATTAACCCCCAAAAATATGCTGAAGTTGCCACGTTTGAGGAGAAGAGAAGCCTGGGACGAGTAGTAGGTAAGATAAACGAAAAACTACGTAATGAAAAAAGTAAACTTATGATGATGGGCCCTGGCCGCTGGGGTAGCAGTAACATCGAGCTCGGTGTAAATGTGAGCTATTCAGATATCAACAATACGGCAGTGCTGGTAGAAGTCGCACGCGAGAAAGCCGGTCATAAACCGGAAGTCTCTTACGGAACCCATTTCTTCCAGGACCTGGTAGAGGCAGATATCCTTTACCTGCCAGTTTATCCCGATGATGAAACCGCAGATTTCAACACCGAGTTCTTTACCGGATCACAAAATATTCTAAGGGACATTCTGCCCGAATTACTGAACTTTGAGGAGGTGGTTCAAGTAATAGACGTAAAAGCAGCGGCGAACGGTGCCACCGCAAAAGTAATCGCAGACCCGCAAACACACAGCGCCGTATGTTTCCTGGATAAAAATCAACCGATAAAAGAGTAATTGATATAAAGGAGGAAATACAATGAACCTACAAAGACCCAATGCTAACGATGCCACCAGAACCGCCAATCGCTCTAAGAGTGTCGTACCAATGAGCGGACTATGTACCCGGTGTGTCGACGGTTGTACCGGAAACTGCGAGGTATTCAAAGCAAGTTTTCGCAGCCGGGAACTGCTCTATCCCGGACGCTACGGCGATATTACTGCCGGAGGTGACAAGAATTACCCCATTGATTACTCACACCTGAATATCCAGGGTTATGCTCTGGGCGTCGATGGCCTACCTGACGGTATTGCCGGCAACTCTGATACGGCAATCTTCCCCGAAGTAAACACGGAAACAGAGTACGGTTGGAATAGGAAAGTCAGGATGGCTATGCCAGTATTTACCGGAGCACTGGGCTCTACGGAGATAGCCCGCCGCAACTGGGAACATGTCGCCGTCGGCGCTGCTTTGAGCGGGATTACTATTGTCTGCGGTGAGAACGTCTGTGGCATCGATCCTGGTCTCGAGCTGGATGGAAACGGAAAAATCGTTCTGGCTCCAGACCTGGACCGCCGCATCGAGATATACCGTCGTTACCACCGTGGTCTCGGTGAGATTCTGGTCCAGATGAACGTCGAGGATACCCGTCTTGGTGTCGCGGAATACGTGAGCCGGAAGCACGGGCTAGACACCATTGAGCTAAAATGGGGACAGGGTGCCAAATGCATCGGCGGGGAAATAAAAGTAGACAGCCTGGAAAGAGCGTTGGAGCTACAAAGACGCGGTTATATCGTAACCCCAGACCCATCACACCCCATAAACAGAGCATCATTTGAGGATGGCTCGCTCAAAGAGTTTGAACGTCATAGCCGTCTCGGCTTTATCGACGAAGAGCAATTCTATGTCGAGATTGAACGTCTACGTGATTTAGGCTTCGGACGCATTACACTAAAAACGGGCGCTTACGGACTGCGCGAACTGGCAATGGCAATCAAGTGGGGCTCGATAGCCAATATCGATCTTTTGACTATCGATGGTGCATCCGGAGGCACCGGGATGAGCCCGTGGCGCATGATGGAGGAATGGGGTATGCCCAGCCTTTATTTACATTCGGCGGCATATGATTTCGCCAACAGACTCGCCCATAGGGGGGAGCGGGTGCCAGACATTGCCTTCGCCGGTGGTTTTAGCAGCGAGGACGGCATCTTCAAGGCGCTGGCTCTAGGTGCCCCCTTTGTTAAAGCGGTATGTATGGGCAGGGCCCTGATGATACCCGCCATGGTGGGCAAGAACATCGACCTGTGGATTAAGAACGGCGAACTACCCAGTACCGTCAGCCAGTTCGGATCCACGCCGGAAGAAATTTTTGTCTGCTACGAAGAAGTTAAGGATTTAGTTGGCGCAGACGAGATGAAAAAAATCCCCATGGGAGCCATTGGAATATACAGCTACTGTGAAAAGATGAAGGTGGGACTGCAACAGATAATGGCTGGCGCCCGTCGTTTCAGCATACCATCCATACGCCGCGACGAACTGATGTCGCTAACAGAGGAATGTGCCAAGGTGACCGGTATCCCTTACCTGATGAATGCCTACCGGGCAGAAGCGATAGATATTCTCGAGGGTCGTAATAGGAGACCGGAGAGGCTTATTGATACTAACGTATTCAGTTTATCGACCGGCTACGGAATTGGTTCCCGTAGAATAAGAACCTACGAGTAATTACTTCGATAGTTACTTATATGAGGGTATGCCGATGTACTAGTTTAGCGATCGACTATCTAAGAATATGGTATCGAATTTTGTATCGGGCATTATACCAAGAAATCGGGAGCACCGGGAAGAAATGATCACAATAATCGACTATGGTGCCGGTAACATAAGAAGTGTGTTCAATGCCATCACCACACTCGGCTACCAGTACAGAGTAACAAGTTCTCCAGGTGATGTGCTGACCGCCGAAGCGATCATTCTTCCCGGTGTCGGCGCTGCCGGCGATGCCATGAAAAATCTGGAAACCTCAGGATTGATAACGCCACTCCGCTTGTTTATCGAAAACAACCGCCCGTTCCTGGGCATTTGCGTCGGTATGCAGCTTCTTTTTACTTATACGGAAGAAGGTGAAGGACAGCAGTGTCTTGACATCATTCCCGGACAAGTACGCCGGCTTTCCCCAGGAGTAATAATTCCACAAATCGGTTGGAACCAGGTCAATCAGAAGTATTATCACCCGATTTTCGACGGTATACCGAACAGGAGCAACTTCTACTTTGCCCATAGCTACCATGTCAAGCCGAATAATGAATCACTCATCATCGGCGAGACAGAGTATGGCATTCCACTTTGCAGCGTAATTGCCAGAGGGAATCTCGTAGCGACCCAGTTCCACCCCGAGAAGAGCGGGGAGGTAGGTCTTAAAGTATACGATAACTTCATAAAGCTCGCTTTAGCGAATAGGATATTCGACATCTAGAAAAGTGAGAAACTTTGTGGGAGAAGAAATCTGCCAATGCTGACAAAAAGGATCATCCCCTGCCTGGATTTTAATGGTGACCAGGTAGTGAAGGGAACTAGTTTCACCGACCTACGCTATGCCGGCGATCCCGTAGAACTAGCCAACTTCTACTATCGGCAAAACGCTGACGAATTAGTTTTCCTGGACATAGCAGCTACTCCGGAAGCACGAGATATAATCTCTACAGTCATCGAGAACATATCCAGGAACGTGTTTATACCGCTTACAGTCGGCGGGGGACTGCGTAATATCAATGACATAAGGCGAGTGTTGCTGGCAGGAGCGGATAAGGTCTCGATAAATACCGCAGCGGTACGTAACCCTAAAATCATCAGAGAGAGCGCTGATAAATTCGGTAGCCAGTGCATTGTCGTGGCAATAGATGCCAAAAGAGTAGCAGGGAGCAAACCGGTCAAGTGGGAGGTCTATACTCACAGCGGTCGGGAATCGACTGGCATCAATGCTCTGGACTGGGCAAGGCATGCGGTGATGCTTGGAGCCGGAGAATTAATGCTCACCAGCATAGATGCTGACGGTCACCGGGCAGGATATGATATTGAGCTCACCCAAGCTGTCTCAGAGGCGGTAAGCGTTCCGGTTATTGCCAGCGGCGGTGCTGGCAACCTGGAGGATTTATATCAAGTACTGGTGGCAGGTAAAGCAGAAGCAGTTCTGGCTGCCAGTATATTCCATTACGGGACCTGCTCTATCAGAGAAGCCAAGCAATACCTGCACGAACGGGGAATCCCGATACGGTTCTGAAGATACATCCGGTACCATTCAGTTTTTAGGATGGAGATGTTATAATAGCGCAGAATTATCTTCAGGAGCAGAAAGACTGCAATGGAGCAAGCCAATAGCTCAGATACAGAAAGAAAGATAATAGCTATTCTCAAAATACTGAGCGAGTCATCAGAGCCTCTTGGATCGATTAATATTGCCCGTGAACTTGAGCGGGTAGGGATCTTCTTGAGTGAGAGAGCAATCAGGTACCATTTAAGGATCGCAGATGAACGTGGTTACACCCAGCCAATGGGACGAGACGGCAGGATGATTACTCCGGAAGGACAACAGGAAGTTAAAGAAGCACTGGCGCCGCAGAACCTTGGTTTCGTGCGTGAGAACCTGGAGATGTTAGCCTACCAGACCACTTTTAACCCTGAAAAAGGCACCGGACAATTACCAATAAATACATCACTCATTAACCAGGATAAGTTCAAAAAAGCGATATCGGCCATGAAGGAAGTTTTCGAATCCGGAATATGCGTCAGCGATTTGGTGGCCGTAGCACCAGAAGGAGAAAAACTCGGTTCAATAGTTGTACCAAGCGGGAAGATTGGCTTAGCCACTGTTTGCAGCGTCGCCGTAAACGGCGTGCTCCTGAAGGCAGGAATCCCCACTGAGTTCAGATTCGGAGGTGTTCTCGAAATTAGAGATTCCAAACCCAGACGTTTCGTGGCCATAATCGACTATTCCGGTACCTCTATCGATCCTTCCGAACAGTTCATCCGCGCTAAAATGACCAGCGTTGGCGAGGCCGCCAGGACAGGAAATGGCAAGATACTGGGTGTCTTCCGCACGATTCCGGCACCAGCCAGGAAAGTCGTGGAGCAGAAGATTGCCAGGCTAAAAGAGGCAGGCATCAATGGAGTCTATGCTCTAGGTAATATCAGCGAACCGCTTTGCCAGATCCCGGTAGCACTGAATCGGGTTGGTATTGTTCAACTTGGTGGCCTTAATCCCCTGGCCGCAGCTGTTGAAGCCGGTATCGAAATAGAAAATCTGGCCGAAAGCGGACTGATCGACTTCCAAGAACTGAAAAGCTTCCGGCAGATTTAGGGCAAATATCTGATTCCCCGATGCCTTCCCAATAAAAACGGCCGCAGCGTTTTTACTGCGGCCGTTTTTATTATGATATGGGAATGAGGAATTAGTACATATCACCCATGCCACCACCCATACCACCCGGCATCGGCGGATTTTTCTTCTCCTCGGGGATATCGGCAACCAGGGCATCGGTAATCAAAACCATACTGGCAATACTGGCAGCATTTTCTAAGGCCGACCTGACTACCTTGGTCGGATCGATGATACCTCGTTCTACCATATTTACGAATTCGCCAGCCTCGGCATCAAAACCAACTCCCAGCGGGCTCTTCTTCACAGCGTCCACAACCACCGAGCCATCCCGGCCGGCATTATTAGCCAGACAGCGGATCGGTTCCTCAACCGCCTTCTTAACGATATTAACACCAGTCGCCTCATCACCGCTTAACATGAGCTCGTCCAGAACAGGAAGCGCATTAATCAGGGCAACTCCACCACCAGGCAGGATCCCCTCTTCAACCGCGGCACGGGTCGCCGAAAGAGCGTCCTCAACACGATGCTTTTTCTCTTTAAGCTCAACCTCAGTGGCAGCGCCTACCTTAATCACCGCGACACCACCGACCAGCTTGGCTTGCCTCTCCTGGAGTTTCTCACGGTCAAAATCGGAGGTGGTCTCCTCTATTTGAGCCTTGATTTGCTTGATTCTACCTTTGACCGCTTCCTCCGATCCTTTGCCCTCGATAATAGTAGTCTTGTCCTTGTCCGCCACGACCCGGCGGGCATTACCCAGGTCATCTACGGTAGTCGAGTCAAGCTTACGCCCTACTTCCTCGGATATCACCGTAGCACCAGTGAGAACTGCGATATCCTCCAGCATCGCCTTACGCCGATCGCCAAAACCGGGGGCCTTGATGGCCAGTACATTGATTGTACCTCTGAGCTTGTTGACCACTAGAGTGGCCAGCGCTTCACCTTCGACATCCTCGGCGATAATCAGCAGGTTTTTCGATACCTGAAGTATCTTCTCCAGAGCGGGTAAAATATCAGCCACAGCGGAAATCTTCTTATCGGTGATAAGAATGTAAGGGTCTTCCAGAACCGTCTCCATCTTCTCAGCATTGGTAATGAAATAAGGGCTGATATAGCCGCGGTCAAACTGCATCCCCTCGACATACTCGGTCTCGTAAGCCAGCCCCTTGGACTCTTCGACAGTGATAACACCGTCTTTGCCCACCTTCTCCATCACCTCGGCAATCAAGTCGCCGATTTTCCTGTCAACGGCAGTTATCGTAGCCACCTGAGCAATCTGCTCCTTACCCTTTACCTCGGTAGATACCCTTTTGAGCTCACCAACAATGGCACCGGTCGCCTGCTCGATACCCCTTTTGAGCGACATCGCCTCAGCACCGGCAGCCAGGTTCTTGAAGCCCTCGGTAATTATGGCGTGGGCCAGGATAGTCGAGGTTGTGGTACCATCACCACAGGCATCGTTTGTCTTGGTAGCGGCCTCTTTAACCAGCTGCACACCCATATTCTCAAAGGGGTCAGGAAGCTCAATATCCTTGGCGATGGTAACCCCATCGTCAATTACAGAAGGAGCACCCCACTTCTTGTCCAGCGCTACGCAGTGCCCCTTGGGACCCAGGGTAACCCTGACCGCATCAGCCAGAGTATCTATGCCCTTCTTTAAGGAATGCCTTGCATCCTCATTAAATACAATTTGTTTTGCCAATTTTATCCTCCTTAATTCTTAGTCTACTAAGCCTTCCTATTTACTTAGATTTAGCTTTCTTGGCCAGAATATCGCTCTCACGCAAAATCATAAACTCTTCGTCTTCAATCTTAATCTCGGTACCACCGTATTTGGCGTAGATTACGATATCGCCAACCTTGACATCCATGGGTATCCTCTTACCATCCTCGGATAGCCTGCCCTCACCAACCGCAATAACCTCTCCCTCCTGAGGTTTCTCCTTAGCGGTATCAGGGAGAACAATACCCCCCTTACTCACTCTCTCCCGCTCAATTGGTTTGACCACAACCCGGTCAGCCAACGGCTTCAGACTTCCTGCCATTCCAAATCCTCCTTCTTAATTATTTTTGGGATTAATATTTTGGCCATTATTTTAGCACTCTCAAACCGAGAGTGCTAATCTATATAATACCCTATATAACAAAATGCTGCAACACCATGGACAGACATTTACGGCCATTCCCAGTTATTCAGAGAGACTATAGTCCCGAAATCA
>JAQTTS010000316.1 GCA_028710655.1 Dehalococcoidales bacterium | reverse complement strand
CCAGGGGGGCATCATTCAATTCAGGTGTCAGCACTGCGGTCGCCTGTTCTTTCGGGCCGAGCGCATGGAGGATGTCATTATTCAGGTGAAGTGCGATAAGTGTGAGCATTTCAATATTCTAATAAAAAATGAAAAAGGTATTGACATCCTCTGTTATAAACAGTAATTATATAAACAATTGAATAGCGTCATTAAAACGCGCCGTCTCGGGGTCGGTTGAACTCCCCGACAGAGGTTCTCGAAGCCCGGTATCTCCTGGAGGTTTTCTCCAGGGGACCGGGCTTTTTTTGTTTGGAGGCCGCCATGATACCTACCGAAGACCCTCGATTCGCCTGCAAATGCTGCGGGACCAATTACATCGATCTGCGCTGGGGCATGCTCGTCAAAGAGCTGGAGGAGCGGATCGGCGAACCCATCAAGATCACTTCCGGATATCGCTGCGAAAAACACAATAAGGCCGTGGGCGGATCACCCACGTCGAGCCATTGCAAGGGGTTGGCCATCGACGTGACCTGCGGATCGTCCCGCCTTCGATACCAGATGTTGAATGCGGCCATCCGCATGGAGATCCACCGGATCGGCATATACAAGAGTTTCATCCACATGGATATCGACCGAAGCAAAGACCCGAGGGTGGTGTGGTTGGGATAATTTTTATCGTGGGAGGGCAACATGACTGAGCTAACATCAACAGTTACTCGTACGACCGGCGGCGAGCAGGTGCACTGCCAGGAAGTCGCCGTCAGCGACAGCGAGTGGACCCCTGTGGTGGCCGGGCACGACTGCCTGTCGGTATTGGTGGGGCTCCGCACCGGGGCTGCGTGGCACTTATTCCCGGTGGGATCCGGCAATAGTTACAAAACCATCCGGGGCGACATTAATCTCGACATGGCCAGCAGCGCAGGGGATGTCCTGTTTTATGCGCGCGCTGCCAGCGGATCTGACACCCTGGAGGTCATGGAGCTGAGTTAAGGAGGGAGAGATGGGGCATATTGAGATATTTAGACCCAATATGGACGATGTCAATGTGGGCGGTCTCGTCACGTATAAAAGCAGCGTCGTCATCGATGATGAGGGTGAGATCATACTGCCGACAGGTATCAGCGGTTTCGGAGTAGTTCAAGCCGAAGATAACGAGGAATGGATTCAATTTTCCTTCAGCTCTGCCGGAGTGGTGACCGTCATTGCCAACTCGGCTCATGCAGTCGGATCAGACACGGACGGAAACCTGTGCGTGTACGATGCAGGAAGCGGGATCGCCATCAAAAACCGGCTCGGGGCATCCAAGACGATTCAGTACGTTGTTTATTACAGTGCATAGAGGAGGACCTGATTATGAGAGGGTATCCTAAGCATATCAATGCCAAAGTAGATTTTGCCAATTTGCTCGCCATACCCGTCTACAAAGCCCGCGCGCTCGAAGACTTGAAGCGATTGCAAGCGCAGGCGGTGTCTGAGGCGAAAATCGTGCAGGTTGTATCGGGGTCAGAAGAAACAAAAGACCTGGTGACGAAAGAGATCGACAACCCCAACCCGCGATGGAAACGGTTGGGATTTAAAGATAAAGAAGAGGTTGACACCCTCGTAGCCGCAAAGGAGGTGGTGATAGATGTCAAATAGACTAATCACCCAAGCCGAGAGTCAGAATGCCCTCCTCGGAGCGGTTGTCGCCAATTTCATGCTCAACAAATTGGACCGTATGCTGGAGTACAAGGATGCAGACGAGGTGACAGTCAAGGGGAGCAACCGCATCCCTCTTCTGATCAACGACAAGTGGTTCTATATCGATACGGATACGGACCTGAGTACGGCCACGGACCTGGATGTTGGGGCAGTCGCAGCGGGAACGGATTATTATGTCTATGCCTGCGACAATGCGGGAACGTTGGTGTTTCTTATCTCTGCCGCGAGCACCTTCCCTGCCGGGTACGACGCTGATAACTCTCGCAAGATCGGCGGATTCCACACGCTATGCGCTGCGGCCGGAACGATTGCCGGGCATACGCTAACCGATCATCCCCAAAAAGGCATTCTTCCCGCCTCTGTCTGGGACCTCAAGCACAGAGCCAAATGCCAAAACAATGCTGGCATGGTGTACGACAGCGGACGAGGGATCTGGGTGGATATCTATTTGGCATCCGGTACTGGGGCCTCCACTGTCAGCGTCAATGGCGGGGCCATCAGCGACTCGCGTACATGGCTCGATTTTGTGGACGATGGACACGCGGTTGGCAAGCGCCTATTGACCGACGAGGAGTTTCAGTCCATCGCTGCGGGTTCTAACGAGGAGACCAACATCGTCGGATCTGCCGATCCGGTTACAACGGGCGGACGCAGCGACACAGCCGGACGCCGCATGCTCAGTGATATCGGGTGCGAGGGTTGTTGCGGGGCCATGTGGCAATGGCTCCTGGATAGTAGTTATCGCTTCGATGCCGCGGCAAATCATACGCATCAGGTTACTGTGACTGGAGATCCAGAGACGGCCGTGACTGGCAATCCCAGCGCAGATGTGGCGCCTGGATGGGCATGGTACGACTTGCCAGGCGCCAAGGGGTCACTCTATAAGCAAGGGACTTACGGGGATGCGCGGCTGATCGCGGGCGGTTATTGGGGTAGTGGGGCGTATTGCGGGTCCCGGTCTCGTTATGCGGCTAACTATCGCTGGGGTACGGGTACCCATATCGGCGCGCGTTTCGCCTCGGAGCCACTGTGAGCGGGGAGGACGATAAAAACAATAACACGTAACACGTCCGCGCCCCTTGGGGCACGGCATGGAGGCTGGCAGGTCATGCGGCTGATCGCGGGCGGCGATTAAACAGATTGGGAAATTCTTTACATTTACATAAAGGGAGGGACTAAACGCCCATGACAGCACCGGATACCTTCCGCATAAACTGTTTGATGATTAGCCTTGTTTTGTGGATGATTTGTGCTTTGCTGGCTGCGAGGATAGCGCATGGACAAGACACTATCGACTGGCACCTGGGCGGGTATGCAGTCACAAGTTATGCCGGAGCTAAGTACTATTCGCAAGGCTTCGGCGGACTTATTGAAGGCCAGGCGAGGTGGAAATTTGTGGAGTTATACGGGGCCGCGAAGCTACTAAGCCAGAAGAAGAAATCGGCCGACTCAGGCTACACTTACGGTCTCAATGGTCAGCTAAGACTCTTCTACGACCACTTCTACGCTCTCGGCGCATGGAATTACTCAGGCTACCGATCTACGTTCGCAGACGGATCTGTCTGGACTAAAAGAGGTAATCGCTACGGTGGAGGTCTTGGAGCACGGTTTCACCTGCCTGCTGATTGGGGTGGGAATGAGATTGACGCATGGTTGGTTGTCTACGCTAAA
>JAQTTS010000315.1 GCA_028710655.1 Dehalococcoidales bacterium | reverse complement strand
CCGCATTAGTGGTGAGGTTGCCGATACCGGAAGGGTCGGAATCCGCGGTAAGGCTGATAGCACCGGCGGTATTTACGCTACCGCCGGGCGCGACAATAATATTGTTGGCAGCCTGAAGCGTCACCGCACCCAAGGTGGAGAAAATCGTCGCGGCTGTCGTTATGTCGCTGGTAGTACCATTTGCGGTCAGAGTCACATTCCCCGAGTTATTGGCGCTGACGGGCTGCACGATGTTTATGCTTCCCGCCGCCGTGAAGGAGATATCCCCGTTATTCGCGGTCGTGGTAAGGCCAAAAATTCCTCCAAAGCTCCCAATAGTGACATTGCCTGCCTCATCTCTGATATATATACCCGTAGAATTACCAGCGGACGTGGCCGCCAGAATGTTGACATCCGTAGAGATGTGAGTGGTGTAAGCCGAAGAACCGATACCGCCATTGGTGGCGGTAAGACCCAGGGCGTTGGCAGTAATTATACCTGATATCCTGGTGACAGCGCTTCCTCGTATGGTAACGTTTCCAGCCCCCGCGTTGATTCCAGCCCTGATAGCCACGCTGTTCCCAGCCGCTAAGGTGATGTCTGAATTTGAAGCCGCGGTCGAGAGAAGGCCGTTGACGGTAATAGATCCGGGATCTATCGGGGATTGAATCGTAACGGGGTCGTTGAAAGTCACGGCCCGCACATCAACTGCGCCAGAGCCATTGGCGCGGCCTATGGTGATTAAGGAGAAGCCGGGCACCAAGTGACCGATCTCTGCGACGTCAAGATTGAAGTCGCCGACGGCCCCATTTCCAATACCTATAGTCCTGCCCGGTGTTCCAGGCTGAAGCGTGATGGTGGAGGTACCGGTGATATCGGCAACAATAGCAATGGTATCGGCGGTAAAGGTGATTGGATCGCTCATGGGTCCGAAAGCACCATTAATATTTATGGCACCATTTGCTCCACCGGCCTGGATAATCACCGGATCGTTGAAGGCAACGGCCTGAACATCCACTGCTCCCGTGCCGTCCGGCCGGCCGATGGTGATTGAGGAGAAGCCATTGCTTAGATGGCCAAGCTCCGTATCGTCCAGATTGAAGGTGCCGTTGGAAGCTCCTCCGATGCCTATGGTGGAAGCGGCGGTGTAGGGCTGAAGCAAAAGCGCGCCGGAAGACTGCACGCCGGCCCCCAGGGCAATCGTGGCCGCCTGGAGAGTGATGGGACCGGTTATTGTGGCCCCTCCGATGATGGCGTTAGTAGTGAGGTTTCCGGAAGCCACGAGCAGGATCGTACCGGAACCAGAGGTAATATTGGCGTTAGTGGTAATATCGGTGCCGGAAAGAGTCACATTCCCGGAGCCATTGGCGCTGACAACCTGCGAGTTGGTTATAGCACCCGCTGCCGTGAGGGAAATGCCGCCGTTGTTTGCGGTCGTGGTAAGGCCATTAGTTCCCCCGATATCAACGCCGCTTCCTTCCGTAATAAATATGTTACCTTCAGCCGTGGCTTCCAGGGTAGTAACTTCCGTAGCGACAGGATCGACGAGGGAACCGATTCCGCCACTTGTAGCGGTAAGGCCCAGGGTATTGGCAGTAATAATGCCTCCAGTCCTGGTGATAGCGCTCCCGCTTATGGTAACGTTTCCAGCTCCAGCGTTGATTCCATCCCCGAGTGCCACGCTGTTCGCAGCCGCTAAGGTAATGTTTGAATTTGAAGCTGCGGTCGAGAGGGGGCCGATGACGGTTATAGATCCGGGAGCCGCCGGGGATTGAATCGTAACGGGGGAATTGAAGACGACGGTATTACCGGCACTACCTATCGCAACTGCGCCATAGCCATCGGCGCGACCGATGATGATAGAGGAGAAGCCACTGCTCAAAGATCCAATTTCAGCCGTACTAAGAGCAAAATCAGAAGCTACTCCGGCAGCCCCGATTACTATAGGCCGAGACGGCGTGGAAGGCCGAAGGGTGATATTGCCGGTGCCGGAAATCGTATTGGCAGCTCCTAAGGAGATGGAATCCGCTGTGATCGAAATATTACCGGCCCCTGAGGTGATATAATTAACTGCGCCATTCGTCAAGGTGAAAAGACCTGAATTGCCCGAGCCTGCAATGAAAGTAATATCAGCATTTACAGCAGCCGTAGTAAAAGCGCCGGTCACGGTAATGTTTCCTCCGGCACCCGGCGACTGTATGGTTATAGGATCGGCAAATGAGATGGTGTTCCCGCCGCCGTGAACATCAATTACACCGGTTCCGGTGTCGCGGCCGATGGTGATGGAGGAGAAGCCATCGTGCAGAAAACCAAGCTCCGTATCGTCCAGTTGGAAGGCGCCGGTGGCAGCTCCTCCTATGCCTATGGAGGAAGCGTCCGTGGAAGGCCGGAGCACAAGGGCACCGGAAGACTGTATATTGTCCCCCAGGGCAATTGTGGCCCCCTCGAGAGTAATGGCACCCGAGGCGGAAGAAATCGCCGCGCTTGTCGTTATGCCGTTGGCAGGGCCATTTGCAGTCAGGGTCACGTTTCCCGAGCCGAAGGCGCTGACGGGCTGGTTGACAGCAATACTGCCTGACACCGTTGAAAGGCTGATGTTGCCGGCGCCGGCCGAGGTGGTAAGGCCGCTAACTCCTCCAACAATGCTACCAATAGCAACATCGTTTGTCTCAAGGATATAGATACTGTCTACTGAATTAGCCGCAATGGTAACTACGTTAGTGCGAAGTGGCGCATTTGCAGAACCGATTCCCCCCGCGGTCGTATTTATGGAAAGGCCCGTAGCTGTAATTAACCCCAAGGGCTGCGTCATACTGGCACAGTTAATGATTAAATCCCCGGGGGTAATAATATTGCCGCCACCGCCCACTTCCCCCCTGAAGATTACTGGATCCCTGAAAGTGACCTCATTGAGGATAGTGATGGGGTTGCTCTCGTCAGCGAGGCGGATGATGATGAAGGAGAAGCCGTCCTGTAAGCAATTGATCGCTGCGGTATCGAGCAGAAAATTCCCGGCGCCAAAACCTTCTCCAAGATTTATTTCTCTGCCGGACGTTCTCGGCTGGAGGATGATATTGCCGGTGCCGGAAATCGTATTGGCAGCCCCTAAAGAAATGGAATCCGCCGTGATCGAAATATTACCGGCCCCTGAGGCGATATAATTACCTGCGCCATTCGTCAGGGTGAAAAGACCTGAATTACCCGAGCCTGCAATGAAAGTAATATCAGCATTGGCAGCAGCCGTAGTAAAAGCGCCGGTCACGGTAATGTTTCCTCCAGCACCCGGCGACTGTATGGTTATGGGATCGGTAAATGAGACGGTGTTCCCGGCGCCGTGAATATCAATGGCGCCGTTTCCGGCCGCACGGCCGATGGTGATGGAGG
>JAQTTS010000029.1 GCA_028710655.1 Dehalococcoidales bacterium | reverse complement strand
CGTACCAGGACAAGGGCACCTTCTTCCGCACTGTCCTCAAGCGGGCTGAAGGTGCCCAGATCCTGAATATCCTGAGCCTGTCCGATAAGGACAGCCCTGTATCCCGGTGGGACGAAAGCACAGGGCATAGTTCACCTCCCTGCGCTTATTCGACCAGTCTCTTCCCTCTGAGCCCCCACACCGTCAGGTCGACGGTTACCGCGCCGCCGGCAATGGCGGCCGTCTCGCCCGTGGCGACCAGCGTGAGCTTATCCCCGCCGATGAGCCTCAGGGCGTTGCCCAGCTCGTCCGGATCGGCGAAGTCCCTGACTACCTCGCGGTAGACCTTGACCTCGTCCGCACCGTCCCAATAGGCGCCAGCCAGCACCAGGTCGTGGTCAAACACGTCCCCGGCGGCAATCAATGCCTGGGTAGCCGTGAGCCGGTCGTTGGTGTTGTAGAACAGCTTGGCGACATTATCGCTGACCGGGAAACGGGAGACCCTGAAGTTGCAGATGAGATCGCCCGCTGTCAGAGCCGCCTGCTGGTGGACCCGGATCTCGTGGCCCCTGAGGAACCATATCTCGCCCTCGGGCACCTCGATCTCACCGGTGACGGAAGCGCCGACCGCCGTGCCGATGGGCACGATGATGCTGATCTGCCCGTTCCGGGAGTCGATCCGGTCCAGTGCGTGCTGCTTTTCCGCCAGGACGAGTTGCTCGCTCAGCACCTGGAGAGGAAGACCTACCCAGAAACCGGAAACGTTGTCGTAGACGCCCAGGAGACTCAGCCACTGGTCCAGCGGAGGCACCCATCCCTTGGGAGGCCGCGTGCCGGGATAGCCCGCGTACTGCTGCGGAACCATTTTGTTTACCATCTCTTATACCTCCTCTTAGATTTCACCTCCGGCTAGGACTTGCTGGAGCCGGTGACGCCCTTCATCATGGGCATCAGGATCGCCATCATCATGACCATCATGATCATCGGCATCATCGAGCTGAACATGCTCGACATCTGGTCGGTCTGCTGCGGATAGATACCCCCGACGGTGCCGTACTGGTACTGCTGGGGCCTCATCTGCTGCCCGGCAAACTGCTGCGTTGTGTACATTGCTTTTCCTCCTAAGAGTATTTTCGAGTTGTTAATCCCTGGTGGATGCGGTGACGCCCTTCATCATGGGCATGATCATGGCCATCATCATCACCATCATGATCATGGGCATCATGGCCGAGAACATCCCGGATGTCGGGTCTGTCGTCTGCGTGGGGTAATAGGCGCCCGGGCCGCTTACCTGCATTGGGTCGTATTGCCCGGGGGCTCTCGGACCGGTTACCTGTTGTCCTGTGAACATGCTTTCCTCCTCTTGGTCTTAGTCTGAAGCTTCCTCCTGCTTGTGCCCGGTGTCATTCCGGGAAGAAGGTGGATTTACCGCCGCCGCGACGGCGGCAAACCGAATAAGGCGTGCCCGTAAACAACAATCAGGCGGCGAGGATGCTATTCAAACATGGCGCGTTTGTAGCCGGCGACCACGATTTCACCCTTGCCATCCACACCGTCGCCGTAATGCTTGACCCGCCCTTCTTTAACCTTCATCCCGGTGGGGGCGATGCCGTTCATGCCAGTGCGGTAGGATTCGGGCGTGGCTCTCTCGGCGTAGGTGACGGGGACTTCCCGCTCGAATTCGTTCCAGCTTGCGTATTTACCCATGTGAACACCTCCTCGATAGTCATTGCCCGGTCGCGGCCGGGCGATTTCGGGGTGCAACCTGGCCGGAAAGGTAAAGGGGTCAGCCTGAACCCCTCCGGTCCAGATTGCTGACCCCTTTCTCGTAGTCCCGAGAGCCGCCGATGAAAAAAGCCCTGAGAGACGATCTTCACCGGTCAAGCTCTCAGGGCTTACAGTTCAAGCGTATACCAGCGTCCGGCGACCGTCAAGATATTATGTGCGTATATACGCTGGTATTAACTCCTGCTTACCTACAGTCACAAGTAGCTGTTAACACATCTCTGGAAGGATAGGTAACCATCCTTACTTTCTACCGAGATGGTTTCCCTCTTGATGATTGATTTTCGAATGAACATATCCTTATACTGGTCTAAATGAAGATAACCGTTGAAGTAGGCACTGTTGAACAGAAAAATATTATCGAAAAAGAATTGAAGTTGATTCAGACTCTTATAGGAGCATTTACCCCCCCGTTAAACATTTGCCAGGTGATTGTTCCTTTTAACTTCGACCAAAAAGTTAATGAAATACAGAACACAGATTATTACAAATCTGTGCGTGGCGTGGTAGCTTTAGCAAAGATTATAGAAATTGATGATAGTATCGCCGTAATAATTTCACCACGCATTTACACTGAGGAATGGGATATTCAAACAAGGGTATTCATCTATCTGCATGAAATCCTTCACGTTGCTAACAAGAAACAGTTACGGAAACCGGAAATTGAATCAGCTTCGTTATCGCTTTATTTCGAGAATATCTATCGGCTTTTCGATGAGTATATGGCTGATAGACAAGCCCTTGAACTTATTGACAAGGTATTCCCTGAAAAAAGTGACCGAATGCGACGTTCCGTGGTGTCAAATGTCGACGGCTTTATAGGAATTATCAATAATCAGCGATACCACGAACAGATTTCAAAGGAAATCGCTTCTTTCCGAATCTATGGCAAAGACGTAACGAAATTCCTGGAAAATACTCATGACAGTTTCAGCGAAGTTGCTATGTCGATCGTACATTTGTTTTCGTATATTGATAACTATCCAGATTACCAAAACAGGGTATCCGATTTACGTGATTCGAGATTTATGAATTATAAAACGCAGAAATTGATTGATTTTTTTCGACAGAAGTATAAAGAGAAAAGCCCTGAATTAGCTGAAGGGCTTAATCTGGTTAAAGAATTCATGTTGAATTTTGGGATGAGATTTGAAGATACTCCCCAAGGTATGTACTGCCACGTAATAGATATTTAGACATCCTCCGGTAGAAGGGGTATAAGTTGCCATGCAATGATAGTGTGCTAGGGTTATTATGACCACTATTTCTTATCGAATTATGTTGTTTGTTCCTTTGGATTTACTTCTCTATCTCGCGCTCTTATGATAATTTTACTATCAGCAATAATCTCAACTATGTCCCCGGGTTTAAGAGCGTAGAAATTTACCCACGCTTTGGGGAGGGTAACGGCAAGACTACCCTCCCCCACCCGGAACAGGATGCGCTCTACCTTTATCGGCATCGGGTTCACCTCTCGAACATGGCTTCGTTCCACCGCCGCCACTTCTTCTCCTGGGTGGCGGTATACTTTTCTATCGCCTTCCTGGAGGCCTGTCTCTGCCAGGGCGGCAGTCCTTCCCATTCCGGCTCTAACGGGCTGACGGTAGCCGGCAACAACAGTTCCCGCTCTTTGCCGATGGCAGGTATCGGCCGGCTCAGCTCATATCCCATGCAGAGCAGCGTGATGAACAGCATCACTCGCGTGGGATAGAGGATATCACCGTTGTTCGCCGGCATAGCAGGCTGGCTCATCAGTCCACTATCTCCACCCGGAATCCCATCGACTGGAAGCCCCGGGAAAGCATCTCGGTCCAGTTTTCGATGGCGCCGCTGATGGTTTCTTCGACATGCGGGTCATCAGACCGGCTGACTTCCAGGTGCATGCCCCTTTCCGTCTTCTCCAGGGTGACCGTGACGCGGGATAGAGCTTCCCGCCGCTCCGGCGGCGCCTTGGCTACCTCCCGGGCGATCATATTGAACACCATCTCCCGGGCCTGCGGGGTGGTCATCATGTTCTGTAGCTGGTCGAACATCTTATTCTCCTCCTTGTGTTTCTTCACGTTTGCGGTGCGTGATGGGATGCGGCTGCCACTGCTCCGCCGGCGGCCCTCCGCCCTGTGCCCCCGCCATGCCCGGCATGGTTATGCCGAACATCCCCATCATCTGCTGCAGGGACTGGATTGAGTTCAGCACCTGCCCGAGCGGATTCTCCTCTTTGCCGCCCATCGCCTGCCGGATCTGGCTTATCGACTCGGTTATTTTGGCGTTGTTCTGGGAGATAACCTGAGAGAGTTGTCCCGCTGTTTCATAGGCCGCCCGGTCCGCGATCTCCACGTTGGACTCCTTCGCCCGGTGCGCCGCGGCGTCCTGCTCTTCCCTGGTCTCTTTCATGAGCCTGAGGATGGGCTCCATCCGCCTGGCGTCGGCCTCGGCGGAGCCCTTTTGCACGCTGACCAGGTCCATGACCATGAGCATCGCCGCCCGGAACTTCATGATCGCCCTGAGCTCGAGCTGTTCCTCCGCCGTGCCGCCGCCCATGTACTCGGTCAGCACCGCCTCGGGGGAGATAGCCTCCATGCCGCCGCCCATCTTGCGGATTACCGGAAACCGTCCGTTGAGCTTTTCTTTTTCCCTGGCTTCTTCCTCTGCGGCTTCATGAGCCGCCTTTAGCTCTTCCCTGATGATGGAGCGCATCGTTTCTTCCGGCACCAGCGCCGTGCTGTTTGCCTGCTCGATCTTCTGCAACGTGCCATGAACCTTGCTCCGGCTGACCCCGAGCTCATCGGCTATCTTACGCTCCGACAGCTTTTGCGCCCGCAGTCTCTTTACGTCCTCTGTAAACTGGTCTTCCATCTTTTCTCCTTTCCTACCACTGAAGCTGAATTGGTTACTTTACGGTCTGTCCGCTACGAATGAATTGGTCACCGGGTGGCCGAACGCCTGAAGCTAACTGGTTGGTTTTTATCCACGCTCAAGACCTCAAATTCGTAGCTAATTTCCCTCCCGGCCGGTCACCCCCCGCCAGAGTGACAGGCTTAACTTACTGCTTCGTCAAAGACCGACTGCAAGAGTGTCCGTATTTCGGCAAGCACCTTCTCAGCACAGGCTAGCGAGCAGACATGGTAGCTTGCCGAGACATGCGGTGGCGAATAGGGAACTATTTGCCCTACCCGAGCCGGTTTCGGTTTCTCTTTGGCTTTGGCAGTGTATGAGACAATCGCCCACTTCCCCGCAGGCGTCTCGTAAGACGCGGGGTAACCGCCGTAGCCAACACACCCTTTCATTTCAAATTCCTTGCCACATGAATCGCAAATGTATTTAGTACCCATATCATCCTCCTAACAGTAGTTTTATAGCCTTGTCTATGCCCAGCTGCGGCGCCAGCCTGGCTACCCGGATGGCGTCCCTGACGTCCTGGCTGACCCCGTCGAGGCGGCGGGCTACCTCGTCGGCCAGCTCCTGGTCAAGTCCTTCGCGCCGGGCCAGCACGCCCCTGACCACGGTGAGATAGTCGCTGCGGCTGTAGGCGGTCAGCTTCCGGATGGCAAAGCGCGACCTGAGCTCGGGCGAGAGCAGGTTCAGGCGGTTGCTGGCAGCCACCACCCTCAGCTGGTTGGACAGGTTAAGCTCCCTGCCCCTCTTGGCCCTGACCAGCCGGCCACCCTCCATCATGGAGAGCAGGGCGGCGGTGTCGGCGGCGTTCATCTTGTCAAGTTCGTCGATAAGGATGAGTTGCGGTTGTCTTTCGGCGACCACATCCCACAAGCCGGCCTTCGAGGTGGCCGACCCGACCAGCCAGATGGCTTTTTCCCCGGCGGCCCGTTCGATGTCCCAGAGAAACAGGCTCTTGGCCAAGGCGGGCGGTCCCGCCAGCAGCACGTGTACCGGCTTCTCCGCCAGCAGGCAGGCCCGGAGCAGTTCTTTGACGTCGTCGTGGCCGATGATATCCCCGAAAAGGCCATCGGCAGGGATTGGTTCGTCATTGGTTGATTGGGTTGATTCCTCCTCCGAACCGGCTCCGGCCACG
This sequence comes from Dehalococcoidales bacterium, assembly GCA_028710655.1. The sequence goes on along the minus strand of JAQTTS010000029.1, from coordinate 7,969 downwards.
AGCTTTTGTCCCAGCTCGCTGAGACGGTAGCCGGTGTAGGAGTTGGAGCGGAAAACCATCTCCAGGTGTCCATCCTTGAAAAGACGGCTTAAAGTGGCCGGCCAGATGCGCACGTGCCGCCACGACCAGCCGATCTTGAACTCCTTCTCCATATCATGGGAGTTTTCAAACACCGCTATCCCGGCAAGCAGTTCCACGTCATTTTCCTTCATGGCTCTCTCCTTCCTGCAGTATCCGGTTGGCCTCATCGAGAATATCGAAATAGCTGTTCAGCGTTGTGGTAAACGCCTTAACGGAAGTCACCCCCGCCTGGTGCAAACAGTCAAAGACATTGTCATCAGCGACGTACTTGACCAGGATGGTCATCAGCCCCGCCTCTTTCCACTGATGCCGCCAAAGACCCTGGTGGTTGCCCATCCTGAGGTCCCGCCCCCGTAGATATGACCTGGATAACGCCCTCAGCACATAGAAAGCCAGCCGTGGGTCGGCGAATCTGGCTTGGCTGAGGGTCTCTTCCCACACCCAGGCCAGGTCCTTGATATCGGCCTCGATAATACGGCTCTTCACCCTCAGCATTGTGCTCAGGGTTTCGAGTGACTCAACATCCATCATTACCATCCCCTTTCTTTCGCTATCTGCCGGTAGGCGGCGATCATCATCTGGAGCAGAAAGTCCGTACCCCTGACGCCGGCGGTATCGGGGTGAAGCTTCTTCAGGAACTCCCGGTAGCGTGTCCTTACATCGGCGTCTGTCGCCGTCTTCTCCAATCCGAGTACCCGGTAAGGGTCAAGACCGTCACTCCTTCCAACCAGGTTCGGGGCCTGCGAGAGGTCAATCCCCAGTCCGGCGGCGTAGCGCAGGAACGCTTCCGAATTGAAAGCGTCGCGCAGCAGGTCGTCCATCCAGCCCAGCACGTTGTTGCGCATCTCACCCAGTATTCTTTCCTGCTCCCGCAGTCTTGAAACGAAATCTTCTTCCATGTCCCTTACCACCAGAAATGACCGCAGAGTATTCCCAGCAGAAAACTGAGCAATATCTGCCACCAGTATTTCCCGGCCGCCTTGCCGACCAGTAGCCCCAGTCCCAGGAAAACGAGCAGGAAGACCAGCGGCGACTTCTTCTGGTCTTCCCTGATTATTTCCGTCCAAGGCCTGCCGCCTACTCTGGTCCATAACGCCCTGTACAGGTTTTCCAGCCAGCTGATCATTTCGCCTCCTTCTTCTTGAGCCAGCCGCGTTCCTCCGGCGGCACCGGCGGGCCCATGCAATCGAAATCGGAGCAGTCCTGGCAGGGCTTGAAGGCCAGCCTTGAACCCCTTGCCAGGCGCGTGATATCCAGATGCCCGTTACCCAGCCGCGGGTGGAGTTGATAGCCCTTGCAACAGTAAATGCTCTCGCCCTTCACCCGGGCATTGAGACACTCGTAGAGGGTTCTTTTCTTCGACTCTTTCATCGCTGCCTCTCTTCCAGCCACTGCCTGATCACGGCCAGGTGGCGCTCGTTGATGTCGCGGTGGCTGAGCAGTTTATCCAGCCCGAAACAGTTCTCGCCGGGACCAAGATAGATAACCGGTCTGCCCTCCTCTTCCCAGATAGCTACTGCCTGCTCACGGGTCATATGAAGCGAAGCCTCCAGCGGATCGGGTTCCTTTTCCGCTGCCGGTTCCACTGCATCGGTAGCCTTTCCCGTGTCCCCGCAAACAATGTCCGCTATGTCCGCTTCGTCCGCCGTCACGTCTGGGTCAGCTTCGGAATGAGGCGGACGTTCCGGCGGACAATCTTCCGCGACCGGATCGACATCGTCCGCCATTTTCATAGCCGGAGCGGACAATGCGGACGTTTCGGACGTTTTCTCCAATGGCGTGGGAAGTCCGTATGTTCGTGACAATCTCTGTACCCTGTCCTGGTCCCATCGGATGATCCGCTGCCGGTTCTTGCCCACCCGCTCCTTGAAGAGCCCCAGTTTCTTGATTATCCAGCCCACTTTACGGCTGTTGATCTCACTGTCCTCATCCGACTGGGCAATCCTGTCGGCGATACTCTGCGAGCTTAGCTCCAGGTCTTCATCGTGGAGCTCGATCAGCGCCATCAATACCTTGCCGTCCAGGCTCTCTTTACGCCTGTAGTACAGGCTGTCCTGGAGGCGGTGCACGAAACCGGCCAGGGCTTCCACCATGGCCCCGTCGCCGTTAAGCATGGCTTTCAGCGGGATGAGTATCTCCTGGAGACGGGGTTGGAGATTCGGCTCGAGGAGCTCGTTGCCGAAGGTCTTGCCCTTGAGCCGGGTCAGATTGGCCAGCCGGAAGGTCAGGAGTTTGGAGCGCAGCTCGTTCACTTCTTTGTCGAATGCCGGCGGCAGCACCCGGGGAATATCATCCCGGGTGAGTGGCAGCATCTCGGATGTCAGGCAGCGGCTCTCCAAAGCCTCGTCCTTGAAAGGGAAGCGGGTGGAGATGAGCTTGGGCCCGAAGACCTGGTAGCTTCTTGGATACCACTTGCCGTTCTCCTTGTCGGCCCGCAGCACCGGCATGCCGGGGCGGTAGCCGTTATTGAGGAGCTTGACCATCTCGGCCCAGGCGGCCGAGTCCTTGAAATCTGCCTCGTCAAACACCAGCGTACCCCGGTACTGCTCCAGTATCCGGAAGATGGGTGCCGGCGTGGTCGCTCCCGAGGCGAAGATAGGACGGAAGCAGACAGCGCCGGCCACCTGAAGAAACCGGGTCTTGCCGGTGCCCCAGTCGCCGATGACGCGCAGGTAAGGTATGGATGGGGCAAACTCGTACACCCAGGTCAACAGGACGTAGAGGGAAGCGATCTCCTCGAAGTCCGCCGGCAGCTCCAGGTAGCGGTGGATGAAATGCCTGATCTCTTTAAAGAGAACCGCCTGAGAGCCATAAGGGGCGGCATTCGCCGCAAAGTGGACCACCTCTCCCACCAGGAGATCGTTGGTCGGCAGGTAGGTTACCTTCGGCGTCTCGTACTGGTAGACTTTCCGTACCGAGCCGTTGGCGACGATCATGAAGGAGCGATCGTCGTCGCTGCTGACGATCATCTCACCCACCGTGCCGTCGTGTAACACGAAGCCGGAGACGAAGCGGTTTTTATCTTCTGTCTCCTCCAGCTTGAAAGTACCGGCCAGCCTCTCGGCGTCCTGCAAAGAGTAGCGAAGAAGGTAATCGTCAATGCCCGTCTTGCTCTGGCCTTCAAGCTGGGGAAGCTGGATAACATGAACCGCTCCCCCCTTGCGCTTGAGATGCTCGCCGATGTGTTCCAGGGCTTTTCTGACCGGTTCCTTGGTGACGATATCCGAGTCGAAGGCCAGGTAAACGGTCCGGTTCTTAAGGGCGATATAGTCCCAGTCAGCCAGAAAGGTGATACCCCCGAACTTGTTTTTGCCTTTGAATCCCCAGACTCCGGTGACGGAGATGGCACAAGCTCCTTTGGATGCCAGGGCATCGGCTTTCTTCGAGCCTTCCGTGATCCACAGAGGAACCTGGGGATTTCCTATGTTCTTCTGGCAGCGCGGCGGGCAGTCGAGACGGTTCGACGATCCGGATGGCGACTCGTACTTGACCGGTTTGCCGCGGCTGTTCGTCCGGGGACGGTCAGGCCGGAACTGGAATCCCGCCTCTTTGCCATCCACCGACCAGAGCGGAATAAGGATACCGGGAGCTCGCTGCTGGGCAGGCGTAAAGCCGAGCTTCCCCAGCTCTGACTTACCCAGGAGGCTTCGGTATCCCCGCTCCCTGATTGCATCGGTACTGATACCGCTGCCTTCATCGAGGTGATGAAAGTGCTCGGTCAGCAACTCAGGAATAACGTCTGAAAAGACGGATTCAGCCATAACATCCTTATTCGGGAAGAGTATTTTTACGCTAGCTATGCTCGGCGTGGTGTTCGAGCGTCTTCAGAAACCGTTCGAGTGATTCAATCGTGACGTGTACCGGCGGCGTGATCAGGTCGAAGTCGCTCAAGCGGACATCGATGCGGTAGTTTCTCTTGAACCAGTCGAATATCTGGACATCCAGGATGTCGAGCTGCCAGACCTTGCTTTTAACCCTGGTCCAGAGGTCGAGACGCTGCCGCTCGTTATCCTGAGAGGAAGTTTCACCGGCTTTTCCCTCCCTTATCTCATCCAAGTACTCCACCTCTTCCGGCGTGAAACCCCACAAACCGAATTTACCGCTGCACCATAACCGAACGTGGTCAATTACCTGGTTTGTGGGACCTTGCATCGCTTTAATATTTGGATGGTCGGCAACCAGGCTAATCAGCCCGTGAAGAATTGCTACCTCCCACCCCTGTAGCCGTAAATAGTAGACGTTGTCTTTATAAGGCAGGAATCTGTCATGAAATTGCTGCGGAGTAACTTCTTTCATCTTATACACGGTTCCCTCCTTAAGATTTACTCTCGTATGAACTTCAGGTGATAGATTGGGAAGCAGAAACTTCTCGGGAAAATTCCTGGTCTTTAGTGTTTTCCGAAGCTACCGTATTACTATGATCAGGATGTTGAATACAATTGCTTGCAGATGGTGGCTCATTAGCCAGTAAGCCTTTGCGCCTGCCTACAGCAATAGCTAATTGGAAAAGGGCGTTTAGCCTCTCTTTTTCCACCCTTGACGCTCCTGGTGGGAGCAAGGTAATTGCCACACATCTTCGCCGCATGAATATGTCATCCCGTCCTGTTCGGTAATTAACAATCAGCTTTTTTGATTGTTAGCCGGGCTAGCCTGAATTTCTATGGTTTTATCATTAGGAGGTAGAGAATATTGAAGAACTACTGCTCGCCTTACCATGGAACCGATATCGGTCCTTTCCAGTTCAGCGAGCTTTACCAACGACTGATAATCCGACTCGGAGAGGAGCACTCGTATTGATACCTTGTTTTTGCCGACCGCAGGTTGTCTGTTTTTCACCATATTTCTCCTCCTGTCTGAGCTATGCAGTAACAATGTTACCTTTCAATGATAATCATGTCAATAATACGCAAGGTAACATAATTACCTTACTACACGATTGCATACCTATCATGTTGGCATTATTCGGCGAGCAAAGACACGGTGGTAGTCTCTTGACAGGTTGTAAAAATGGTAATATAATTACCTTAAGCATGAAATTGCAATATTTTGGGGAGAATTTATAAATGGCTGTAACTCTGGCACAACTTATCAGGGAAGCAAGAATACGTCGGGGCGACATGACCCAGGGTGAACTCGGGCGGCAAGTGGGTACCAGCATGGAAAACATAACAGCCATAGAGAACGGACGTAACCGGCAGCCAAACCCTGATCTTATTTCCGGCTTGGCTCAGTCTCTCGACCTTGCTATCGGTGATATTTATGCTGCCATTGCTGGTAAATTAAATCGCTTTCCCTGGGAAAAGGTAGGGGACTTAGATTTATTGGATCCTGAATTGGAGTTGATGTTTCGCCAAGTGGACGACCAGCTTGAAGGCGAGGCGAAGGAAAGAGTGAAGTCTTTCCTTCGTTTCACTCTTGAAGAGGAGAAGCGGAAGCACAGGAAAGAGAAAAAGAAGTAAGCGAAATATCGATGAATGACCTGGCGGAGGGAAATATGGGTAAGAAAACCGATGATAAGCAACTTCGATGTTGTATCTATGCGCGTGTATCCTCTGACGACCAGGCTGGCAGGAACTTCTCCGTACCCGCTCAAGTAGAAGCCTGCCGCTACTATGCAAAGGGAAAAGACTGGACGGTAATAACTGAATATCACGATGGCTTTGAAAGCGCCAGGCCAGGCAAAGTGCGTCCCACATTCGAGAAAATGATGGAGGCCGCTCGCAACAAAGAATTTGACGTTATTATCGTCCATAAACTCGACCGCTTTGCACGTGATGACTATGAGCATGTAGTTTCAGAGCGTGATTTGGAAAAGCTCGGCATTCGTCTTGAGAGTGTCAGTGAACCACTGGATGTTAGCAGCCCCGCTGGATATTTATCGCGCCGTATTATGCAGGTGATCTCTTCCTGGTATATCAAGAACCTGGCGGTTGAAGCGAAAAAAGGTATGAAGCAAAAAGTAGCTCAGGGCGGATGGCCCTGGCTAGCACCATTGGGCTATATCAATCGTAAAGATAAGAATAACGCCTGGGTAGATGTCGACTCCAAGCTTGGACCTATGATTACCGAAGCCTTTAAGGAAATGGCGACTGGCAAATATACCATAGATGAATGGACGGCTCGTGCCTTTAATTTGGGATACCGTAATAGAACGGGAGGTAACATCTCTCGCTCCAAGTGGCACGACCTTTTCCACCATCGCTTTTATCTTGGCAAGACGGGATGGGGACGTAGTGGAGAGGAACAGGACGGGAATCATCCCGCCCTGACTGACCCCACGACATTCGCTCAGGTTCAGGAGGTACTGGCCAAGCACGACCATTACAAAAAGAGGGTGCAGCGCCATGACTATTTGCTTCGTGGTTTGGTTTATTCTCTGGATGCCGATAGTCCTTGCCTGGTTACTGCACAGCCCAGTAAGGGTATGAGCTATTACCGCAGCAAAGCCAGGATAGGTGGCAGCCAAGTCTACTATAACTGTAAGGATATCGATGCGAAGGCAGGTGAACTTGTCGAATCCATGGCAATAGAAAAAGAAAACCGGTCACGTCTTGAGGCTGCACTCAACGAGTGGTTTGCTGAAATGGGAAAGGGCGGAGAAGAATCGGAACTGGGTCGCGCTCAACATAGACTCGGATCTTTGGTAACGAAAAGAAAGAACATCAATCACATGGCGGCGGAAGAGCTTATTAGCTGGGATGAGTTCAAAGACCTTCGTAATGAGATAGAGGTCGAAGAGGCAGCATTGAAGTCACGTATCGAGTTCATTACGAGGCATCAAACTCTGTTCGCCGCGGATTTTGAAGTAGCTCTTGACATAGTATGTAACCTGGGTTGGTTATACAAAGAAGGCGGTTTTGACGAAAGGCGTTTATTGGTTGAGACACTCTTTGAGCGGCTAAATTTGCGACAAGGCAAGATAGAATCTTATGAGCTTAACCCGCCCTTTGCCATATTCTATGATTGCCAGAAGGATACCGAACCGGGGAATAAATTGGTTCGATTTGAGTCTTTAGTGGCTGGGGAAGAAGGATTCGAACCTTCACTGACGGATCCAGAGTCCGCTGTCCTACCGTTAGACTATTCCCCAGCGCTTAGAGAATTATATCTAAAATTGGCACGAACATCAACCTTATCGAGAGCGATGCCACCGGCATTCCGATTTCCGGTAAAATAAACACTCCCCTACCCGCCGGTTTGCATGAGTATTTCGTAGCAGGCAGCAGCAAGCTCTTACATAGCTACTTGACAACTTATTTCGGAATATCTATACTTTAGCTCCAGTCTTCATTACAACTCCTGAGTATGCTTTCAGAGTATAAAAAAGGAGAGCCAAATGGACGAGACTAGCAAGAAATACTACCGCATTTCTCAAATCGAGGGTAAAATTACCTGGCAGGTGGAAGAGCTGTGGGAAGGCGGGACGGTAAGGGGTCCGTACGGAACCAAAGAGGCTGCAATAAACAACGAAGAACAGGCTGCCAGAGATAACGGGTTCATCGACGACCTGGTATTAAAAGAGACAGTCGGGGCCGAGATATCGCCGTCCAGAAACTTCGAGAAAGACCAGAAAGGGAACTGGCACTGCGTGCAGGCATGCTCCATCAATATCGAAGGTAAAGAATTAGTCCTGACAGAAGGAATGTCTTTTTCTAAAGGAATCCCGTTTATGGGGGTCGATGTGGCCAACTATTTAGAGGAAAACCCTTAATCTTTTATGTCAACCATTAAGGCACTATAACAGGCATAATTTTCCCCTGAGTGCGGATTCCGGTGAAAACGGCCACGATTCCGCTGCAAATCGGCCACCTGTCCGGTCAAATCGGCCACCCCTGGAAAGGGTAAAGGGAGTGGCGCGTGGGTGACCATAGTTTAGCTTAATTTATCA
>JAQTTS010000314.1 GCA_028710655.1 Dehalococcoidales bacterium | reverse complement strand
TACAGGAAAAGGCAGCGCCCGGCTATGGCATCTACCGGGAACAGTTCAAGACTGCCAAGAGCGAGGCGCTGAAAGCTGTAGGGGCAGACGAGGAAAAGGCCGGGGGCATTAGAGCCCTTGGCCCTGTCAACCCTATGCAGTTCTCGTCATGGCCTTCACACCTTGCGGCAAGGTGGGGCGTAGGGACTGAGGCACCAAGACACAGGGCGGCGCTTGAGCGTTCCGAGTACGGCGAAGAGATCATACCTGAGAGTCATATTGCCTGGAAGGGTAGGGAGTTTGTCTATCCCACTAGCGCCCTTGAAGCCTCTTGGATCGGCGCGGGCAAGGGGCAAATAACCGCTACCTTTCCAGAAGAGAAGTTTGGCAAGCGGGCCGCAATGCTTGGCTCCCACGAGCGGGTAAGCATCACTGGTGTCCCTGAGTTCCGTGGTGCGATGAAGCCAGGCCCAAGAGCTGTAGCGCCCGACGTGTACTCATCCATGCGTACAGCCTATGTCATCGGTGGTGAAATTGGCACACCGGGTACGGCCTACATGCAAAGTGGGCTAGGGCATATCTTCTCCGAGAAAACCCAGGACGTGTATGGAGAGGATCTGAGGCCGCTACCTGTCGGCACTCGCTATGCACCAGGGCAAGAGTACAGTCTAGTCGAGGGGGGCAGGGGGTATGAGTCGCCCTGGTGGGGCCACGAGATTGCGGGGGTAGCGCCCATCAGCCGGGAACGCAAGCCGGGGGAAGTAGAACAGGGCTATCGGTTCCACATGCTACAGACCGCCCCTGTCTCTGGCCCTCTTACTGCTGCTATCAAGACGGCATCCGGTAAGCACATCTACCAGGAGACGGATCTAAGTGGCGTCGTGTCTGCCAGGACGGGTGAATCGTTGGGCATCCAGACCCTACAGCCCATCAAAGACCCTGGTGGTGTGGCCTATGAGATGTTCATGGCTGAATACAGTCAGGCCACGCCAGAGCAGAGGACCAGGATAGCGCAGCAACTGGGCTTTGACCCTAACAAGCCGCCAAGCTATGGGGAGCTTGCAGCGCCAGTCATGGAGCGGTTTTCCAGGCAGGCAAGCCAGATGGTAGAGCCCATCACCTGGAAAGGCAGAGCCTACCATGAGAGCCAGCGCGAGATGTTTGCCCCTGTCATCCAGAAGGGCACAGAGGTCGCAGCGCCCGACATTGGGACTGGTTTCTACCGGGCAGATATGCAGTATCAGGCTATTAGGGCAAATGCGGGCCAGCAGTTGATGATAGAGTACGGGGCCAAGAATACTCCCTTTGTCTCTATCGAGATGCTGGAGCAGATGAGACGCGGCGGGCCAGAGACAAGGGCACTGGCACAACAATTCGAGGGGGAAGGGGCAAGGGTCAGAAACGCATACCGGGAGCTGTATCGTACCCACATGGCGTCACTGGGGGAGTTGGACATAGGCGCTACCCGCAATGTCCAGAGTCCCGCTATCCAGTCTGCTATCCAAGAGTCTATTGTGAGGGCAGAGGCGCAGGGACCGGCAGACAGGTACACAATGGCGGGCCGGTTCTTCGAGGGATTCAAGCGATTACGTGGGGCCTTGCCCATTGAGCTTGAGGGTGGGGTACAGATGCTATCTCCCCGCTATATGTCCCGGTTCTCCGCTACGGGTGTGCTGTCCGAGCAACAGGTATCCAAGTTGCAGACCAGCGCCTATGAAGCCTTGCGCTGGAGTATGATCCCCAAGGTTGGGGAAGAGGTAAACCCGGCATACCGGGCAGCAATAGAGAAGTACCAGGCGGCGGCGGGTGAGATTGTCAGCGGTGAGAAGTTTCCGACACGGCTAGAGGGTGTGCATCTGGCCCGAGGATCATCCTATGGCGGCACCGTCTTTAGCTCCCCCCTATTGAGAGAGGGAGAGGCATACATACCACAAGAGAGTATGCAGGGCAGGGTGGGCTACCTGTGGGGTCATCCCATGCAGTGGGGTACACAGACCTGGGATGAGCAGATGCAGCGGCACTTTATCACCAGGGAAGAGGCAGAGCGCCGGGGCATCAACCCCGAGCTATTCCAGCTACATCCCACAGACATTCAGGCCCATGCCCGCGACACTGACGCCGACTTGATGTATGCCAAAGCCGTAGCAGAAGCGCAGTTCAATGAAGCGGGGCAGGCTCTTACTACGGGCGGTGCCCCCATCACCAACGAGCTTGTGAATCTTAGGGCACAAGAGGCCATAGCGGCGGGAGCCGGGGTGAACCTTGAGGAAATGGTAGGCTTGCAGAAAGGGCAGGGGGGAGTAGCGCCTACCACGGAGCAGGCCGCCGGTATCATGCGGGAGGCATGGAGCAAGCCCCGCCGGTTCACCATTAAGGACGCATGGCAGCAGCTACGCAGCTTTAGTGCAAAGTATGAGAGTATCGGGCCGGGATATACATCCTACCGCAACGAGATGGCTATTGCAAAGACGCCAGAAGAAATAGCGGCGGTTGAGGAATTTCATAAGAAGAGTCATGGTATCAGGCAGAGGCCCGAGGATCTACCGCCCATCATGGAAATGAAGCACAAGCTACGCTCTTTTACTGAGAAGGGCGGCTTGTTTAGTAAGCAGAGTGGTGTAGGCACTACCGGCATGGCGGGGCCTGGGTTGTATGCCTGGCGCGGTGCCGCTATCAATACCATGATTGAACTGGCGAAACAGGGGCATCTCGCACCAGAACATTCAGCAGCCTATCTAGCACCCGCGGGCGGTATTGAAGAACTGGCGGGTGTCATCAGGGATAGGCCAGAAGAAGCCTACGGCAAGACAATGGAGATGTGGGGAGGGGCAGGACCAGAGGGACTAGAGGCTATTGTTCAAGGTTCTTTAATCGGTAGGGCGCAAGCGCCCGAGTTTGCGGAACGTTGGCTATACGAGAAACAAGAGGGCGGCAAGCGCAGGCCACGGACAGAGCAGGAATGGGAAGCGGCAGCGATGGGCCTGGGTGTCTCGCCCGACGTGGCCCGTAACCTGTTGGAAAGGCGCGAGGAACAACGGGCCTACGGCGAGGTCGTGGGCAAGCAGCTTGGGCAGCGCAACCCTCTATCCTATCTTGCCAGCCGTGCCATTACAGCAGCGAGGGGCATCATCCAGGGCAGCGCATCGTGGCTAGGTGGCGGGTTCCGTACACCTACAGACCTGGCAGGCATGGCAATGCAGAGGGCACAGGCCACGGCAGAGCCAGCCGTTGTTCAGCAGCAGGCTACAGTACAAGAGGCGGCAGCTCAACCCGTCGGAAATGTAGAGCAAGTTGCTGCTGCTACCAAGCAAGCAAAACCAGACGTGGACATACCGCCCGATATAGCCAAGAGAGCAAGCCGGGCGCGTCCCTCTTCCCTGGACTTTGACC
>JAQTTS010000313.1 GCA_028710655.1 Dehalococcoidales bacterium | reverse complement strand
ACGTACTTCACAGGTCCCCGGGTCTATTGCCACCTTTTCGATAGCTCCCGGCGCAGCACGCACCCCATACCTTATCCCAGCCCCCTCGAAAGCAGGGCCGGTAGCACATGACGCCGAGACAAGCCGATCCCGGTTGCCCATTATCAGCTCCCCATTGGTACCGACATCAATTATCAGTACCATACTATCCTGATGGTAGGGCTCTTCGGCAATAAGCACCCCCACATTATCCGCACCCACGAAGCCGGCCTCGACAGGAAGGACATGAACATAAGCCCCCGGGGATATTCTAAGCCCCAGTTCGCGTGCTTTGATATCCAGCGAACGGTGCAGTGCAGGAGGAAACGGCGACTGACCGAGATACCTAGGATCGAGACCCAGGAAGATGTGGTGCATACAGGTATTACCGACAACAGCCATATCAACGATAGCACTCCGCCTGATGCCAGCCCGGACGGCAGTCTTCCCCGCCAGCTCGTTGATCCCGCGGATAATAGCCCGGTTCATCACCTCCAGGCCTTCTTTACAAGCCATAGCATAGTTGATACGGGCTATCACGTCTTCGCCGTAGGCTACCTGAGGATTCACCATGGAATCGGTCGCGATGACATCTCCGGTGGACATCCGGCAGAGATAGGCCGCCACGGTGGTGGTACCGATATCCACCGCCAGGACGTAGCTATTCTCAACAACTCCGGGCTCTACCCCGATGACTTCCCTGCCCATCCACAGCGATACGGTTATCCTCCAATTACCCTGGCGTACCATCCTTTGCAGGCTGCGGAGAACCTGATAGTCGATAGCCAGATTCACGAGTTTAAACCTCTTCTTAAGCTCGGCCTGCAGCCGTTCCCAATCGCCCAGGGAATCATCCAGGGTAGCCGGCTTAAGCTCCACACAGTATTTCCTGACCGCCGGCTTCAGCTCAAAGGCTATTTCCCCAGCCGTCTTAAGCACAATCTGATTTACCTGCCGACACTCTTCGGGAACGGAGACGATGACGTCGCCACGAATACGGGCCTGACAGGCCAGGCGGTAACCATCAAGCTGCTGCCTGGATGTTAGCAACTTCTTCTCCGTCTTAGTGAGAGGAGAGAGATTATCCATCCGGGACTCGATGCCGTACCACGGGAAAATACCCTCTTCTATCCTGACCCTACATTTACCACAGGAGCCTTCGCCGCCACATAGCCCCTCTATACCTACGCCAAGTTCATGTGCCGCCTGCCTGATACTCTTACCACTACCGATATCACCACGCCGTTCCGAAGGCTGAAAGACGACCTTCACCTGTCCCAAACCTTTTGACATCGCATATCTTCCTTATCATGCTTATACACAAATGTCTCTCTCATCTTCGGCCCATTAACCAAAGAACAATTCCGCCACCTGATAGACCTTCATATCCATCGATCTGATACGATCGGCTACCTTTGCCAGAGAAACCGCAGTAATACTGTTACCATGAAGAGCCGTCATCTCTCCGTATCTTTTTTCCTCGACAAGCCGGACCGCCTTGACGCCAAACTGTATCGCCAGGTTTCTGTCATAAGCCACCGGGGTACCTCCCCTCTGGATATAGTCCAGTGAAGAAAACCGAGTCTCCAGACCCGTCCTCCTCTCAATAATTGCTCCCACTGCTTCGCCTATCCTCTCTCTCCACCCTTCCCTACCATCAGAGGCTATCTCAGAGCCGCTGCTTCCGCTCTCTCTTTCCAATTTGGCCCCTTCCGCCACGACGACAATGCTGAAGCTTCTATTGATCCTGTTTCTTCGCTCCAGCATCCGGCAGAGCTGCTCCAGCCTCTCTTCACTCACAGGAATCTCCGGGATGAGTATGGCATCAGCCCCGTTTGCCATTCCGGCGTAGGTAGCAATCCAGCCGGTATTACGTCCCATTACTTCAAGAATCATCACCCGGTGATGGCTGGCGGCAGTGGAACGCAGCCTGTCCAGAGCATCAGTGGCAATCTGAACAGCGGTCTGGAAACCTATGGTATAATCGGTCTCCGCCACGTCATTATCGATGGTCTTCGGTATTCCCACCACGGGGAGGCCCATCTCAAACAGTTTGGTGGCCACGGCCAAGGTACCCTCTCCACCAAGAACCACCAACGCCTCCAGTCCCAGTTTCGCAAACCCGTCAAAGACCATTCGCGGGCCATTCTCCACTCTTAACGGACTGACTCTTGAAGTACCCAGAATGGTACCACCGCGGTCGATAATCCCCGAAGTATTGATGCTGTCCAGCACCTCGGTATCTTCATTGAAGAAACCCTCCCAGGCATTCCGAACCCCGATTACCTCATACCCCATTTTTATTGCCGTTTTAGCAGCTGCCCTGATGGCGGCATTAAGCCCCGGACAGTCTCCACCACCAGTCAGGATACCGATTCTTTTCTTTCCTGTCATCACCCCTCCCCCGAAGCACAAATTCTTCTTAGCCGAATGACAAATTAAGACAACCCTGAAATCATACCACGGAAATTGGATAAGTGCCATACCTCCCTTCCTTGTTGATAAAGAGGAAAGGCGCTATACTATAATCAAACGGATTAAGGCGATGGAGCAGCGCTCCGGCCGGGTGTCTAAAACGACATTAAGACAGTCTGATTCGGGAAATATTGAGTATGAAAAAGATTAGCGTGATCATTGCCGATGACCACCCGGTATTTCGAGAAGGGTTATTGCGAGTATTTGAGGGTGTAAAGAGCTTACGGTGCATCGGCACCGCCCAGGATGGAGAGGAAGCAGTCAGACTGGCACAAGAGCTCCGACCTGATGTCGCCATACTGGATATCAACATGCCCAAAATCACAGGCGTCGATGCAGCCAGGTTGATTAAAAAGGCCTGTCCTGAAACGGCAGTCTTAATGCTCAGTGCCTATAAATATGATCACTATATCATCTCATCAATCAAGGCCGGAGTAGACGGCTATCTGTTGAAGAACACCCCCCACAACGAGCTGATAAATGCTATCCATATGGTTCACGCCGGGGAAGGTGCGTTTAGTAATGAAGCCGCCGGCAAGATACTGCATAAGATAGCCGGCAGCAAAGGCAGCGTAGAAACGGCCTATCCGGTACTGGGCCCCCGGGAACTGGAAGTGCTCGACCTGGCAGCAAAAGGCATGACTAACAAACAGATCTCATATAAACTTAACATCAGTGAAAATACGGTTGGTGCCCACCTGGCTAATATCTTCCGAAAACTCAAGGTTGAATCAAGAACTGAAGCCATTCTGCACGCCATGAAAATGGGCCTCCTGAGCATGGATGAAACCGCCGGCGAGCAGGAAACCTGAATGAACTTTTGCAGCAACACACTATGTAAAGACAGGTTTTTTGTTTGACATCACGGCGCCAAATTTATC
>JAQTTS010000312.1 GCA_028710655.1 Dehalococcoidales bacterium | reverse complement strand
TCAACCGCGATGGCACCTTTGATCCTGTGACGGAGATGATCTTCAGCTCTGCCACCACCTCTTCCAATACGGTGTCAGCCAGTGTTCAGATACCTTACACAGCTATGAACGGGAACACGGTGATGCGTGTGGTGCTGAACCAGACCACCTCGGCAGCCAGTGTTGCTCCCTGCGGGAATTATACCTACGGTGAAACCGAGGATTACATGGTGACTGTTGCCCCACAGGCCTCCTGTGATGCCGGGGTGATCGCGATCATGTCGCCGGATGCTTTCACACAGTCGGGCACGTTGCAGCCGGTGTGGGTGAAGTTCATGAACTTTGGTTCCAATCCGATTACTGCAGGGGCACTATCCGTTGCTTACCGACTCAACAACGGGACCCCCTTGGTGATGCCCTACCCGGGCTCCATGGCACCCGGGGCCATCGACAGCCTGCAGATGACATCGGTCAACATCCCGATGGGCAACAACGCTCTGTGTGCCTATACGATCCTGGGATGCGACAGCAATATGTTCAACAACGAAATCTGTAAATCGATCTATGGTCAGTACTATACGACCTTGCCCTATTTCGACAATTTTGAGACAAGCAACATGTGGTATAAACCATCAACGTCCACCAACTGGCAATACGGTACCCCTTCGGCCAACATCATCAATACGGCCTATTCGGGAGTCAAGGCGTGGGTGACCAACCTGACAGGAGATTATTCGAACAATGCCAGTGAGTATTTGTATAGTCCCATGTTCGATTTTTCAGGATTGGGTAGTTCAGATACCATCACGTTGAGTTTCTATCACTGGTGTGCCATGGCCACCAGCGACTATGGCAGGGTGCAGTACAGTGATGACGGAGGACAGAGTTGGTCGAACCTGGGCTTTTTCGGTGATCCGATGGGGACGAACTGGTACAACACCCAGAGCGGTGGAGTCCACTATTTCAGCATAACCAATTCAGGCTGGATGTATTCGGCTTACAAACTGGATCCGTATATCTTCAATGGAAATCCATTGATACAGTTCCGTTTCCATTTTTATTCGAATGCATCGGGCACCTCCAACGGTTGGGCCATAGACAACTACCGCCTTGCTTTGCCATTGGTGCCCAATGATGTAGGGATTACCGCTATTAATACACCAATAAATGACACCGCAGCCGGGAGCCAGGCCTTTACCACTGTTACAATCAGTAACTTCGGTACGAGCTCTCAATACATGATACCCCTTGAAATGGAGCTTAACGGTGTGTTGGTAAGTGCTGAAACGTGGACCGGTACCCTGGCCAGCCAGGCAAGTACTACATACACTTTCATATTACCTTATGCTGTTCCTGTTACTTCGTACCAGTTGTGTGCGAAAACCCTTCTTCCCGGTGATCCCTTTGCATCCAATGATGCTATGTGCAGGAGTTATGGTGTACAGCCCGCCTATCATGATGTGGGAGTGGGAAGGATTATGTCTCCGTTACCTGACTCTGCAGGGAGGATCTGCCTGTACAATGCGCAGATTCAGCCCTGGTACCAGTATTATATTGCGATTAAGTTGCATAACTACGGACAGAACGCACAGGTCTCCATCCCGGTGAAATATACCTTCTACAACGGTGGTCCGGTTCAAACCAGCACCTGGACCGGTTCGCTGGTATTTGGAGATTCCGCCGACTTCCTGCTGTCCACCCTCTTCTTGCCCAATGCAGGTATACAGCAGGTTTGCGTGGAAACCGACCTCCTTGGTGACATGGTGTCTGTTAACAATAAATACTGCCAGACATACAATGGAGTAATGTGTATTGGGGTGGAAGATCTGGAACCAGAAGGTTTTGCATTGATGCAGAATGTTCCGAATCCTGCCAAAGGGACAACCCTGATCGGCTACAGCATACCACAAGCCGGTGATGTCACCTTCGGTGTGGTAAGCCTGCTGGGTCAGGTGATGCACAGCGAGGTGCGGACGGTACCTGCCGGACAGCATCAGCTCGAGCTGGATGTCAGCACCCTGGCAGCCGGGGTGTACTACTACTTCGCCGAGTTCAACGGCCAGCGGCTGACGAAGAAGCTAGTCATCAATCGATAGACTAGAGGGGAGAGGGGAGAGGGGAGAGGGGAGTAAGGACAGGGGAGAGTTTTTTGCTCTCCCCTGTTTTTGTTGATTGTTCAGCGACTGCTGAGGTAAGTATTGTGCAAAGAGCTAAGAGAATAGGGCTTAAAGTTTTTTTAAGGCTCCCTCTGCCCTATCCCCCCAGCACCAGGCTCTCCGCTAATAGCCCTATGCAATCGATTATGCTTCCTTTATAAATAAAAGTGCTATATTTGGACTTTATTATTATTATTGATAATATCCATTATATAAATGATATATCTTTATATGCTTTTTGCAATGATTGAAATTAAAAACCAGCTACCGATGAAAACACTTCTTACCTTTGTTACAGCAGTATTCCTGTTCATGCCAAGCGTATTTGCACAGACCGTTGTTTACCAGGAGGGCTTTGAAGGGACCCCTGGAGTTACAACCGCAGGTACCCAGTTGTGGAGTCTTAATACTACCTTATACAATACAGGGACGAAGTCCTATTCGGCCCATATTATTACGGCCGGTGACACATCCCTGCTTACGACAACGAGTTTCAGCACAATAGGTCATTCATTCGTATTGCTTGAGTTCAGTCACATCTGCAAGATTGAGTTTTTCGATGCGGGTACGATCCATGTGTCGAACGACAATGGCGCTACCTGGACGCAACTTACAGAAACGCATTACCTGGGTACCAGTGGATTCAGCGCAGCCACCGGGAACAAGTTCACTGCCACGGCTTATACCGATTGGTTGCCGGGTAATCCGACACCACCTTCGAATGCATGGTGGAAGCATGAGATATTCGATATTTCGGCACTTGCGGCAAATGCTACACAGGTAATGGTACGTTTTGAGCTGCGCGACATGAACAACGGAACCCAGTTTGAGAACTGGGGCTGGGTGGTGGATGACATCAAGGTGACGGGCGCCATCTCGGAGCTTACCCCGCCAACCATTACGTTGCAGGCACCGATACTTCAGGATACGGCGTACACTACCGGCCCTTATGATATTTATGCTGATATCACGGATGCATCGGGAGTGGCTATTGCCCGGTTGGTATATGATCTGAACGGGGGCGCGAAAGATACCCTGGTGATGGTCAACACGACAGGTAATACCTATTATGCTGAAATACCGAGTTTCACTTATAACAACACAGTGAACTATTATGTGTATGCGGTCGACTCCTCGGTGAGTGCGAACCATGGACAGACACAGGTGTATTCCTTTTTTATCAAGAAGAGCCTTGGCAGTGGTCAGAATGTGGCACTGACGGCTGTGGCGGCGCATAGTGGCGGG
>JAQTTS010000311.1 GCA_028710655.1 Dehalococcoidales bacterium | reverse complement strand
TGTGGAATTGACCGGGCGTGATATTAATAATACCCACGGACGCCATGTGATGAATGTCCGGGATAGGCTTGTTCCTTATGTCCGGTTAAGTGAATTCTTTGTTACGTCGGATAGAGAAGCGCTATCTTCGGATAGAGAAGCGCTATCTTCGGATAGAGAAGCGCTATCTATAGAACAGGTCATCGTGGTGCAGGCCGAGGATTTCACTACGGGCCTGGTTGTGGACAGGATTGTGGGTGAGAAGCAGGCGGTGATTAAACCTCTGGGTAAGATGTTCAGGCAGGCCGACGGCGTATCCGGGGCCACGATACTGGGTGACGGCACGGTGGCCTTAATTTTGGACGTACCCCAGATCACGCGGTGCGCACAGCGTGAGGAGGCGGCATGAGTTCACCGCAAAGGATAAGAAGCTGAAGGCTCAAAGCTAAAAGCTGAAAAGAATGACAAATTTCAAAGTTCAAAGCTGAGGGCTGAAAGCTGAACGCCGACAGCTATTACAAGGAGGTAAAAAGATGAAGGTATCAGTAGGACCAAAGCTTATCGGGGCGTTTGTTTTTCTTGTAATCGCTCGGTGTGGTCAGCTACACCGGCATCGGGCAGATGGAGGCCATAGACGGGCATCTGATGAACATCTCGGATGTTGTTATGAAGCGCGCCATCGTAGCTAAAGAACTACAACTGCATCTTGCCAATACCGGCTGGGGGGTTATGGAGTTCCTGACCGCGGAGACCACGGCCGAGAGGGATGAATTGGCCGGTGAAATCAAGAAAGATATGGCCGAGGTCGGCGAGCATATGGGCGAGTTGGACGGGATTGCCTCTGCCGAGGTCAAGACATATCTGGCAGAATTTCGTAATTCCTTTGGTGCGGTGGAAAAGATTATTAACCAGATATTGACCCAGGGCCGGGGCGGCATAAACAAAGAAGTCCAGATGCTCGATACCCAGTTGGATACGGTTATTGATAAAACCATAGCCGGTACAGAGAAGATCGTGGCCGTGGTGGACAGGGAGGTGGAGGCGGCCAAGCTGGTGTCGGATAACGACGTGGAATATGGCCGGAACCTACTGATGGCGGTAGCCGGGGTAGCCCTGGTGGTGGCCGTGATTATAAACATCTTTATCATTCTTGGCATAAGGAGCTTCAGGCAGACGGCATTGAGCATAGGGGACGCGGTAGAAAACGTGGCGGCAGGCGCGGAACAGCTTTCCTCTACGGCCCAGGGGCTTTCACAAGGGGCCACAGAACAGGCGGCAAGCATCGAGGAGGTGTCCAGCTCCATGGAGGAAATGAACGCCTCTATTTCACAGAATGCGGACAGCGCCGGCCAGACTGCGGCTATGGCTACCAAGGCGGCTGGTAACGCCAGCGAAGGCGGACAGGCGGTGACCCAGGCGGTCGGCGCCATGAAGCAGATTGCCGAGAAGACGAGCGTAATCGAAGAGATCGCCCGCCAGACCAATCTACTGGCCCTGAATGCCGCTATCGAGGCGGCCCGGGCCGGTGAACATGGAAAGGGCTTTGCCGTGGTCGCTTCCGAGGTGAGGAAGCTGGCGGAACGGAGCCAGATTGCGGCCCAGGAAATTGCCAGCCTTTTAGGCGGCAGCCTCCAGGTGGCCGAACATGCCGGCAAGCTGGTGGAAGAGTTAGTCCCCGCTATCCAGAAGACGTCTGAACTCGTCCAGGAAATAAATGCGGCCAGCAGGGAGCAGGCCAGCGGTATCGGTCAGGTCACCCAGGCTATCCAGCAACTCGACCAGGTGGTGCAGGCAAACTCCGCCGCTTCTGAGGAACTGGCCTCCACCAGTGAAGAGACGTCCTCGCAGGTGCTTGAGATGCAGCGCAACGTGGATATGTTTATCGAGCGGCTGGGAGGGCGGAAGAGAGGCAATAAGAAGATCTCGGCGCGAAAAGTGAACACCGCGAACTTCATCGGCCTGACCGGCAAGCTCAAAGAAAAGCCTAGGACAGAATCGGGTAAAGAGCTATCTGTCGCCTCAGCGCATCTACGGCCGGGGGGTGCGGAAGGAAGCCAGATGGCCGCGAGGGGCCAGGATGCTACAGGTGTTATTCTTGATATGGATAAGCAGAACGACCAGAATTTCGAAAGATTTTGAGGCGGATATTCACCGAAAGGACGGAAAGAAAGCTGAAGGCTCAAAGCCAGAGAGAATGACAAATTTCAAGGCTCAAATGTCAAATGAAGCCCAAAGTTCAAATGACAAAACATACCCATGCGGATAAGTTTGGACATTTGGAATTTGTGCAAGGCGTTTAAAGATAAAAAAATTTTTCATTGCGTTCTCTGCGTCTCTGCGGTGAGATAATAGAATAAAGGAGGTTTAAAACTATGGACGAGATCAGGCAGTATCTTACCTTTGTCTTAAACGGAGAGGATTTTGCCCTGGAGACCTCGAGGGTAAAAGAGGTGCTGGAGTACACTACCATTACCCGGATACCGCGTATGCCGGATTTTCTCTGCGGCGTGATAAATTTAAGAGGCAACGTAGTCCCGGTTATGGATATGCGTTTAAAACTGGGGATGCCGGTGGCAGAGCGAACCGTCGATACCTGCATTGTGATTGTGGAAGTGGAGTTTGATGGGGAGACAGTCACGATAGGATGCCTTGTGGATTCAGTCAAAGAAGTCCTGGAGATACCGGCCGGTGAGATCGAACCGGCGCCCAAGATGGGGATGCGTCTCAGGGCTGACTTTATCCAGGGCATGGCCAGGCAGAACGAAGGATTTATCATCATTCTGGATATCAACCGCATCCTTTCCATCAATGAAATAACGCTCATGTCCGCCGCCGGCGGACCGGGGATTGAGGCGGATGTAGCCGTTCAGAAGATACCCGGTGATGTCCATGCGGAGATGGTGGTTTAGGAAGCTATCACCACTCAGCGTTCAGCGGCTAGGGAAGATTAAAGAGTACTGAGTGATGGGTTGCGGGCTACGAGTTACTGGTTTCGAGTTATTACTCCGGCAGGTAAATACATAAAAAAATGTCATGCCGGATCCCCAATCAAGTTGAGGACAGGCCTGATCCGGCATCCAGTTCCTTGCTGGATTCCCGCTTTCGCGGGAATGACAACGGATTTATGAAATTAATTAGTTTCCATCCGAAACCCCCAGTTTTCTGGATGGAGCGGTCAGCAGTCAGCTTAAGATGTTGTTTGTCTTATTTTTTTACTGACGGCTGAAAGCTGATCGCTGAGAGCTTTCATTCGGAAACGGCAGTTTCCGGATGAAAACTAATTACTAACTGACTACTGAGAGCTAAAACACATAAAAGTTATGGCGGACATAACCCCCGGCTTAAATACGAATATTCCCATTTTTAATCCTCCTGACATGTCTGACCAGGAGTTTGCCCTGTTC
>JAQTTS010000310.1 GCA_028710655.1 Dehalococcoidales bacterium | reverse complement strand
CAGCCACATTAACCGTCTCAAGTATTGCCCAGCAGCCGTATACCGGCGGTATAAACTTTGGTAATCCTTTGATTAATAGACTCATTACATCGCCTCCAGCATGTAGTCGTAGTCCAGTGCCACTCCGTTGTCGGCAGCCCGGTTGCTCTGCATCTCAACCCTCAATGCTTCATGGATGCCTACCATGCCGTTAACCACCCACAGACCATCTGGGTCGGTGCCCTTGTTGAATTCCTCCTGATATACTTTCCTCTCCGTGCCGTTCACTTGCATGAAGAGTTTGATGGTTACTTTTCCTCCGGATGAAAAGTTGTGTATGCTGAGGAGCAGCGAGTGGAGCTTCTTTTTAGTATCATTGGCACCAATAGTTATCACATCGGCACCGGTTTCACTGCTGGTCGCCGTTCCCGATTGCCAATTACCAACGACTGAACCCGAGGCCGGTGTTTCGCCAGCTAAGTTGTCCAGCTTTATCTCAATGGCATCGAGTAAAGCCTTGAGAGCGTCTAACCCGGAGGTGCCATCATCTAGTTTTGCCTCGACAGCATCTATAAGAGCTTTCAATGCTGCCAGGCCATAAGTTCCATTACTCAGCTCGGTCACTAAAGCATCTAAGATAGCTCTGATAGCGACCAGACCGGTCGTGCCGTCGTCTAATTTAGCCTCGACAGCGGTTACAAGAGTCTCCAGAGCTGCAAGCCCATAAGAACTGTTACCCAGATCATCATCTATAGCATCTATTAACGCCTTTAACGCCGACAGACCGTAAGTGCCGTGCGCCAGCAGGTTGTCCACTATTGCCTGAAGGCTGTGGACTGACTTGTTGAAAGTCTCGGCGTTATCCTTATTCTTGATTTCAGCGATAGCGCCCTCGAAGTCCATCATGTCTCTTCCTCCAGTAGCAACAGGAGTGCCGGATTGAGGTATGATTGAGGCAACTCTGTCGTTGTTCTGAACTCTCTATCAGCCCCGTGACTCGTTCCAAATATGTTAGAAGCCGCAGCTCTGAAGTGATAAGTGGTTCCAGGTAATAGTCCATCCAG
This sequence comes from Dehalococcoidales bacterium, assembly GCA_028710655.1. The sequence continues at coordinate 2,343 of JAQTTS010000310.1, read as the reverse complement.
AACGTGCGAAAACTTCTCACCGGTCGTTTTACTCAGGAATAGAGTAACCTTGCCGTAGCTTGTATCTAATCCCCATTCAAACCAGCACTCACAGTCCATCCCTCCGTCATCGTCCAGAACTCCGTTAATGACAGCCGACACTGGGATTATCTCCGTTGCCGGCTCGGTGGTTATCTGGGGAGCAGGATAAAGTGGCGGTAACTCGGTTAGCACGATTTCAGCAAGTCCACCACCGCCTTGGGCAATATAGTCCGGACTGGTTTCTTCAAGGGTACCTGCCTGTGGGCCCCCACCACCCTCGGCGAAATAATCAGAGTTCGCCTCGGTAAGCACAGCGGTCTGCGGACCGCCACCATAACCGGCCGAGTAAGTCGGGTCTGCCTCTGTTAAAATAATGTCAACCATTTCATTAACCGCCTTTAATTACTACGCCACTGCTCTAACCGTATAAATCACCGTAATCGCACCGCCGTGAGGTATTGGCGCACCGGACCCAAGGATATCTCTTATGATGCACGCGTCGTAGTAGTTGGAGATGCTTCCGTAAACTCCGATCTCTCTGACCGTAACCGGTCCCCCACTGGCATTGTGAAAAATCCTCTTCACCTGAAAGGAACATTGTGAGCCAACAACTGACGGCGGATAGATTATCGTGCATTCGTAGTGCTCAAACTGACCGGGTCCCGTGCCGTGATAAATCTGGGTGTTTAGCTTGTAATCGTTGATATCAACTGGGGTAATCCCGCTGCCCAATACACACCCTCTATCGTCATAACCTGCCGAGCGAGCAACTAGGAGCAGGTCGTAAGTAGTTGACTGGGTATGATTTACCCCATCGGTACACTTAATTGACTGCCCTGAGCTGGACATACCTCCATAAACCAGCTGGTTGTAGGCCACCAGCCAGCTTCGTGACTCACGATTTTCACGAAAGACGACTTTACCGTGTCTATTGGTTACTATCACTTCGTAGTAAAGCTTCATGCTACTATCCTGATTGTGTAAGTCACTGTTATAGACCCTCCGTCAGGGACATCCTGGCTAATCAGGTCTCGACTGGCACAGATTTCCGTCCCTGTCGTCGGATATCGGTATGCCATCATATAGATGGCCGTCTCACGAATGTTTATTGGAGCGCCGCTGTTATTGACGATGATCCGCTCGGTCTGAAAGGAAGAGACATTCCCGACCGTTCCTATCCAGGTAAAGGTCTGGGCCTGATGCTCCATCTGCCCCGATCCGGTGCCTTCGGCAATTGAGGCTTTGAGGGCGTAGTCAGTGATGTCGACGGGAGTACTATCGGTGCCAACCCTTATACCTATATTCGTAGTGCCAGCACCAGCATTACACCGGAAGGGACTGCCCGACGACCTGAGGTTCACGTAGCCGCCGGCGGTATTTCTTACCGAGCCAAGGGGAGGAGAAGGATTGGATGCACCGAGAAATTGAGCGCAGACAACCCAGTTCCACCCCTGGACATAGGAGTGGGACCTTCTCCGTCTCTGGCGGCTGATTACCTTACCGTTTCTATCGGTAACCTTCACCGACAGCCAGAGCTCTATTGGGTTATCCTTCTTACATCTTTCCATTAGATAACTCATAATGTGTCTTCCTCCAGCAACGAGATAAGCGGACCCTGGAAATACGGCGGCAGCATTGTGCTTAGCGTCCTGAATATCCTGTCTACGCCGTAACTTAGCCCGAAGACATTGGCAGCGAGAGCTCTATAGTGATATGAGGTATCAGGTTGAAGCCGGGTTAAAAGCTGCGAGAAATGCTCTCCCGCTGTTTTGGTCTGCGCCGACGTGATGTTGTCGTAGCTATCGGTTAATCCCCACTCAAAGGCACAATCACAGAGCATTCCGCCATCTTCTTCCAGGAAGCCGTTGATAGTAGCTTCTATTAGCCCAATCTCTGTGGCTGGCCCGGTGGTTACCTCGGGAAGAGGCAGACTTAGAATCGGCGGGATGCCTTCGAGTACAAGTACCCTGCGCCCGCCACCGGCACCTTCGGCAGGTATGGGCGTAAGCTCGATTTCAACGAAGGTCCTCCGCCCACCGCCTGAACCTTCAGAGTGACCGGGATTGATTTCAGTATGAATGAAACTTACTTCCGGCATTAGACTGTCACCTTCAAAGTGTAGGTTACGGTGATGGATCCACCATCCGGAACGGAAACCGATCCAGGCAATACGTCACGATAGCCAAGCGCGCAGTAACGTGGGGAGTACTTAATCATCACGTAACAGCCAATCTCACGAATGCCGGAGATTGTCGACCCGCTGTTATTGACCATGACTCTCCTGTGCCAGAATGAGCAATCAGACCCCGCTACAGCAGGACT
>JAQTTS010000309.1 GCA_028710655.1 Dehalococcoidales bacterium | reverse complement strand
GATGTTGCGAGTGCGAAACACCGATTTCGTATATCGAAAGTTAAATAATGTGACAGCTTCGGCGACTTTTTTTCTGAAAATCTACTTAGTCCCGTAAGGAGATACCATGAAACGATTACTTTTCCTCTCCCTGCTGCTTATTGCTGCTGTATCGGCGTGGGCTGTCCCTCCTTCCCCGCCGGTCAGTCTTGTCGGGGTTGAGAGCAAAGTCGCCACGGCCACGGTAGCAACCCTTCCCGCAGCCGGAACGGCAGGAACGCTTCGCCAAGTAACTGACGGGGCAGACGCTACAGACTGTACGGTAGGAGGCGGGGCAACAGTTGTCCTCTGTCAAGATACCGGAGTGGCATGGACGGTGGTAGCGGCTGCCGGTTCAGGTGACTTGAAAGCGGATGGGACTGTTCCCCTTTCTGCCGATTGGGATGTAGGCGCATTTGAGGTTAGGGCGGAAACCTTTGAATCCGATGTAGTTACCGCCGGAACCGGCAGCACAACCACAGGCACGTTTGTCCTGAAGAACGCCACCAATAACAACACCTTCACAATTCAACCGGGCGTAACGGGTGCGAGTATTTCTTGGATGCTTCCTACTGCGGCTCCCGGCGGGGCGGATTACTTGCTGAACGTGGATGCAGATGGAACGATGGGTTATACAGACCCGTCGAGCTTTGGAGGGGGTGGCGACCTTTCCGAAGTGGACATTGACACCCTGTCCGAACTCAACACCATTCTTACCGATGCGACTCTTCTGGACGATGGGGCTATTGCCACTTCAACGGCGATAGGGCTGACCACGGGCGACAGCCTGACGAATATCTCAGGAAATGCTACGGACGATACCCTGAATGAATATCTCGCCGCTATTGATACGGCGGTTGGCGGGCTTGGCGGCGGTCACGATGCGCTGACCCTTGCTGCTGATGCAGATACCGTTCTGGGCCTATCCACGCAGGAGCTTGGGCTGGATACGCAAACGGCTAATTATGTCTTTGCCGGTCCTGTAAGCGGTGCGGCGGCTGACCCTACATTCAGGGCATTGGTGGCTGACGATATACCTGATATTTCTGCCACCTACCTTACCGCTGAAACAGACCCTACGGCACTCTTGACCGCAGGAACCGATAACGTCAAGGATACCCATATAGATTGGGGTTCAGGCGCAGGACAAGTCAATTTAGCGGATATTCCCGGCGGAACCGCAGGGGCCGATACATTCGACTTTTCAGCGGCAACGGTAACGCTTCCCACGCTTACCGGATTGCTGACAGCTAATGCGGGGATTAGCGTTAAGAACGGGGACACTTCAAGCGGGTTTATCTATCTGTACGAGGACTCCGACAACGGCACGGATTATATGTACCTGCGGGCGGCTGAAGATGTTGCCAGCGAGAAATGCCTCAGAATGGGAACCTCTGTTGCCGATGATGAAGCTCTTGCTATCTGTATGGGCGGGAATGATAATACTGTCACGCTCTCCAGCAGCACCGGGGTCACGAATATCCACGCCCCCGGGATAGCGTTGACCGGCGGAGTTTACACGATTTCTACCGCGTCAAGTTGTACGATCGGTACTGATTGCGACAGCACCAAGACGAATGTTGCCTATGGGGGTGTAGTTTATGTCACCGGTGCAGCGACAGTGACGCTCCCGGACATCGGCTACGGCATGTCGATCACGGTTATTACTGTCGGGGCTGTAGCCGTGAGTGTTGATACAAACGCCAATGATCTCATGTATCTTGATGGTGTAGCCTTAAACGACGGCGACAAAGCAACGAACAGGTCCACAACAGGTGATTTAATCCATTGCAATTATTATTCCGCTGCTGGCTGGTACTGTGCCTCCGGCACTACTACCGGCGATCAATGGACAGACGGAGGTCCGTGATGAAGAAATACCTTTTTCTTTTCCTGATCTTTCTCGCTACTCCCGCATTTGCGGGATTTGAGAGCGTCATTCAGTATTACAATGCGGCTGGCGGCGGCGAGCCTCCCACCTATCCTACACCTGCTGCTGACTGGAAGATGGATAGCGGCGCACTGACCACTGATTCGTCTGGAAACGGGAATACCCTCACGGTGGAGGGTGCAGGAAGTAGCACAACAATAAGAATTGAAGGTACGGGCGCAGGGTTATTTGATGCTACCGGGGAGCAGGCGTACCGTGCCGACGGCGATCTGTCAGCGGGGTTCTGGGGGAAGTCAAGCGGAGGCAGTACAGTAGGGACAGCTTGCTCTGCTTTTTATTCCGGGTCAGTCGCAGCGGATGGAACGATAGTTGGTAAATATGATACTGCCGGTTCCGGGCGATCTTGGCGTATGATTGTTGACAGCGCAACAACCTCTGTAGAATTTTGGGTGGGGCATAGTAGTGGGGCGTCGGGGGCTTCTAATATTTCAGAAGACTCAAATGAACATGCTACGAATATAGCAACATCCCATTGGTATGCAGCATGTATCGCACTTGATAGCAGCAGCAATTATACTATCCGACTCTACGACTGCGGAACAAATGATACCCCTTCTTCATGTTCCCATACTGGGACAGATGTAACAGGGAATTTTGCCAATGCCATGAGTTTATCATCTAGTAAACTTGCTATATCAAATAATAGCGATGAGGCTGTTGATTTCCTTGGAGTGATTGATCGTACAACCGTGTGGAGTGAAGATTTAACTACAGGAGAAATGGACGCATGGGTCGCCGAATTGGGTATCTGATAGTCCTATTTCTGCTTGTTGCTACCTCCGCACCTTGCAAAGACCTGTTCGTTTCCACCACTGGCAGCGATGCGGTGACGTATGCCAATAATGATATTGACCATCCCTGGCTTACCATTCTCAAAGCGATGCAGAATGTACAAGCCGGTGATGTAGTATATTTTAGGGAAGGAACATACACTATTCCGTCGGGCGGAATAACGATTACCACTGGTTTTTCCGCTGGTTCATCGGAGTCGCCTATTCGGTTCACATCTTATCCGGGGGAAACAGCGACATGGTATAGCACACAAACGAACGTCACAATTCGTGTAGGTCGAGATCATTGGCATTTCGACAACCTGAATTTCGTTCATGAACCTTCCGGGTCAATGTCCGGCGACAGGGGTTTCTTTCAGTGCGGCTATAGCACTACAGGGGCTAATGGCTTTTGGGTGAAAAATTCCACTTTCTCAATGAACAGCCGTGGCGATAATTACGGGTCGGTACATTTAAAGATGGAAAGCGGCGGGTGTAATCAGGTAGAGATTACCAACAATGTAATTACCCATTCCGGAGGATCCGGGTTAACGAACAGTTCTGGCATTATCGCCTTTGGCAACAAGACATTTAAAATTAATAACAATATTATTTCTGGCCCCCCAATGGGCATCTACCTAAAACATGCAA
>JAQTTS010000028.1 GCA_028710655.1 Dehalococcoidales bacterium | reverse complement strand
ATTCCCGTAAATGCTGCGTAGTAATAGCTGAGATATCATCTGGCCATTTGTAGTTAGTAGCATACCAGAGAAATCCCTTTAGTTTATCGGCATAACAGTCTATAGTTCCGTATGATCTACCCTCAACTTTGCAGGATAGCAGAAAACCATCAATGGCTTGCTTTATAGTGGTAATCGTTGTAGTCTCTGTGTAATCGGACATTGAACCTCTCCTTATTTTCGTCTACGTTTGGGGAGAGGATAGAGGAGAATCAAGAGAAGATCAAGCGAATTTTAGACACGATTTTCGTCCGGTGGCTAAATTAATGGCTTCTTACCAGAAATCGATACCTTATATATGAATCATATTAGGTTCCGACTTTTAGTAAGAAGTGAGAGGGGCAAGAGAAATGTAGGCATGAGTTTGGGTGTAAAATAATCATAGACTATAGAGTTATACGCTGTTATAATCCATTAACTTGTATAGAAAGAAGTAAAAGGCATCAAAATATGATTGAGCCGGGATTACTAAAGATATTAAATGGTCAAATAATACATGGCTCATTTTAGATATAGGTTTTTCTAATAATCAAAGAAGTTGTGGACTACTTCTACAGGATGGAGACCCAAAAAGCTACCGGTTCGATGCAGCCATTCAAACGGTAATAGAAATCCTGGAAAAGAGTGACAATATTAATTTTGTGATCGAAGCTCCATTATCTGTAGCCTTTGATAAATACGGTAATCCAAAAGGTAGAAGCATAGATAAAAGAGGTAATCAAAAGCGGTATTGGTATGTCGGACCTGGGTGTGTTGTAATGGTTGCCACTTTATATCTTATGAAGAGAATCTTAGAGATAAATCCAGATTGCAATATTAAACTATTTGAAGGACTTGTCTCCTATAAAATAAAGACTAAAAGGTCAAATCATTTAGAAGATGTCATTTTGCTTAGAGATGCAATAAAAGCACCTGACAGCTATAGGTACATATGTGAACCTTCATCTTTGTCAGTAGATAGAACCGATATAATAGAAAGTGTTTCAAATCTCTTTGGAATGGATTTTGGCATACCACCTGTTATACAAGTTATGAAATGAAATAAACACCAGTGATATTGTCAAGACTTATAGAGGTGTAAAAATGTTCTTCTGGAGTCATAAAGACATTCATGTTGTCCTAACTAACGAGCAGGAAATGAATCTGGTCAGAGAATTATCGGGCAATAACCCAGAAGATGTCATAGGGTATAACATTCATTTGAAAACGCGCAAATTCTACGAGAAAAAGATAAATATTTACTTAAGAAGACTTCTAACGGAATATCCGGAAGAATTTGAAAGACGATATTATAGATGGGAATATCACAACAAAGAGGCCCAAAAAATGTTCCCCTCAATATTGAGGATGTATGGATGGACTACAAAGAAAGCAACCTTAGGTAAATTTGACAACCGCAGATTGGATGAAAATCCTTGTCCGAATCTTCTTGAAGACATAATTTATATCGGCGAAGATGATATTTTTCATGTTTCCATTCTTAAACGCAATTTATTATCTCGATCGAGATATGATTTTGTTAGCCGCCTTTCTTTTCCCGCTGAATCGTTAAAAAGAATGGGAGGAACAGTAAACGATTTTTTTATTGTAACAGACACAATGCATGTAGAATTCAAGGAAAAAGGAGTTAAAATATTGATCCACCCAAAGAAGAGGAGAGGAGAATACAGTAAATCCTAATAAAAAAGTGGCAGCGGGTGGATTCGAAACAGTTTGTCTTAATTCATGGTAGTTTTACATGTCTATAAGAGAAATAGGATGCTGTGGCGCTTACTGCGGGACTTGTCCTGCATATACTTCGGCAGGAATTTGTCGCGGCTGTAAAACAGGATATTCGAATGGCCATAGGGATATTGATAAAGCGAAATGCAAGATTAAAGTATGCTGCTTTAGGGATAGACAACTGGAAACATGCGCCGACTGTGGCAAATATCTCTCGTGTGAAATAATTCAGGGTTTCTATAATAAAAATGGGTATAAATATAAGAAATACAAGCAATCAATTGAATTCATCAAAGAAAATGGATATGGCAAATTTATCGAATTTGCTGATAAGTGGCGAGGTCCTTACGGTAAGCTTGACTAGAGGCTCTTAAACAAGCAAAGTGGCAGCGGGTGGATTCGAACAGAAATGGCTATTTAATAGACTCTATTCAAGTATTATCAATAGTAAACCTAGCCACTTCTGGGGTATCCAATAATTCCCATTTGCCATTCAAGCCCTGGTTTAGGGCAGCTACTTCAATGTGAAGCATTGCAATACCGCAATCAAGTCGCTTGGATAAGTTGAAATCATGCCCAGTTTCGTTAGTCGAAATAATAATGCTATCCATCCCTATATGAAATTTCCATGGTTGCCTATTCATAGCCGATGGAGCTATTCTCGCAGCCTCAATAGCGCCTCTTGTCCAATCAGGCCAATCTTTTTCTGGCAGTCCCGAAACCAACTTTGATAATGATTTTCGACGATGTGACCAACCGAAACCTGCCATAATATTCTCCTTAACTGATGTTCTCTCTACGGCATATCCAATTGGAGTGAGACCGAATACTTCCTCACGGCTATCGGCATCGACCAATTCTTCAATCATATTCTTACGTAGAAATCCTCCAACCCAACAAGTAGACAACCCTAAGCTTGTTGCCTCTAATATCACAGCTTCTCCTATATAACCTATTTTCTCTTGAATATGATTGTCATTTACATTGCCTACGAAAGCAATAAAAGCTGGAGCTCCGCTAGGCCCTATTATACCCCTGAAAGCTTTGTCGACTTGCTGTAAAACCAGTACTGCACGCGCATTATTAAAAGGTCTAAAGTTTTGGCAAAAATCATTTATACTATTCAACAATTTCGGATCTATCGGTTGCGGATTATAGCTTCTCCTTGACCTACGGCTATATATAGCTGGATACCATGTTGAAATATTTACATTCATATCCTATGCATTCCTCACCATCGTTTGGTTCCCGAGTTTAATTATACCTAATTCTTAAGAATGGTAGTGAGTAATTTCTAAACAGTGGTGCTCAGAATACAAGCAATGTAACTGAGAAATAAGAAAAGTGGCAGCGGGTGGATTCGAACCGCCGACCAAGGGCTTATGAGTTTCGCCTCTACTAATACTTTGCGCTTTCATGTTGATGGAAGAACCATATCTTCCTCAGAAATGAGGCTATGAAATAACCTTTGGCAGGCATTTATGAAATCTTCGAAGTATTTTTCAACAATGAAAAGGTACTTACCATCAGATTTAATAATTATCCCAGAAGGGAAATTATCGTTAAGCATTTTAATATCACAATCATTCGCGAAGTATGAATAAACCATTCCACTTCTGAAAATCTTGTAAACATCTATCTCTTTTGTATCAATCAACTGCTTATAATCTTCACCCATTAAACGAAGGAAGGCTTTGAATTGCTTGGTATATGACTCCCTGTTCTTCAACAATATTTTACCCATGAATTCTGTATAACACAGCAACCCAAGAGCTGCGATGAAGTTTCCTCCGGATTCACCGGCACGAGCCAAGTCAATTTCCCTTTTTATATCACAGTAAATATAACCTTTTGGAGGCAGGATATACTCATTAAAATACCTTTCGATTTCTGATAGCATAATGGCCCACACCTTATGGTTTTAACTCAAACACTGTCAGTAATTATACAGTAACAATAGCTTGCTTTGTAGTGGTAATCGTTGTAGTCTCTGTGTAATCAGACATTGAACCTCTCCTTCTTTTCGTCTACTTTTTGGGGAGAGGATAGAGGAGAATTAATAGAAGATCAAGCGAATTTGAGATGACGTTTTAGGACTTTAGCTCTGATGGTAGCTTCATACCAGAAATCGGTACCTTATCTATGAATCCTATTAGGTTCCGACTTCTAGTAAGAAGGAGAAGGTCAATAAGGTGATGGCATAGAGTTTGGGTATAAATTAACAAGTAATATAATTCTATTGAACATAGTCAATGGTAAAAGTAAAATACCGAATGACAGGAGGTGCATAATGAGCACCTTAAGTCCTAATACTCTATTTCACTTTACAAACTCCCTCAATAATTTGTTAGGGATACTTGATAACACTTTCTATCCTAGATACTGTTACGAAGAATTCGATCTAATAGATAACGACCAGCAGCATTTTATTCATGATGCCTTTCCCATGGTTTGTTTTTGTGATATCCCTCTGTCTTTACTAATCAACCATATTGAGCGATATGGGCAATATGGCTTAGGCATGACAAAACAATGGGGAATAAGCAAGGGGCTTAATCCAGTCATATACTTTAACAGGAATTCACATCTGGCAAGAAATTATAGTGTGCTGACGAACGAATTGCTGCTCAGTATTGATCCAACAGGGCAAGCCTTCCATGAGACTATGGGGTATGTCAAACCATACGAAGGCACTTTGTATCGTGAAGGTAAGACCATTGCGCATAACGTTCGATTTTATGATGAGCATGAATGGCGCTATCTACCAAACGCAAAAGTGCTGGCTGACTCAGGTATAATAGGTTTTATGCAGCACCATCAATATATGAACACGGTGTCTTTGGCTGATGCAAATAGAAGGCTTGAAACAAACGCAACTAGATTAAGTTTTGAAGCGGACGATATTAAATACGTTATAGTCAGAGAAGAAAACGAAATAGACCAAATGATAGAGGACTTAAGAAATATCAAAGGTAATATACATGGATATGATGAGAAAACAGTAGATAGACTAGTGTCTCATATTATTACGGTTGACCAGATAAAGAGCGATTTCTAATATTATAGCTTATGATAAAAAAGTGGCAGCGGGTGGATTCGAACCGCCGACCAAGGGCTTATGAGTCCCCTGCTCTACCACTGAGCTACGCTGCCAACAGGCTGAATATAGCATACACACGTCTAGCTGTCAATTTAAGAGGGGTAATCAACAAAGAAAGCCCCATCCTGCCTCAAGCTTGACCAGATGACCCGCTGCAGCCAATCCGCCTCTTCCGCATTTCCGGCACTATCCATCCCTAATCTGCAATCCGGATGCCAAATCATTGCGCTTGTCCCGATAATAGATTATTATTCTCTCAAAGAGTTCTAACGCAATATCAATCAACCGAACAAGCCACATCCGAAATTCCCGGGCTATCGAGAAATAAGGAAGGCGATAGAGGTGTCCTTAGACCTAGACAAGTTATTCCCCCAGGCCGGGGATATGGTGATTCGGCTGAAGAACGACGCCGCCCGCAGGCAGCAGCGCCTCGAATTCGCCCTGGATACCCTGCATAACCAGGCAGACAAAATCAGCTCCCTGGCTAAGAAAATTGAATCCAGCAATACCACCTGGCTGGTCGCCGGTCTGGTAGACGGGTTGGACCGGCGTATTAAGGCACCGCCCGCCCCTGACGAATTCAGCATTCTGGCAGCCGACGGCTCTCACATCGATGTCGACCGCCACCGGTCGCCCCGTTGCTACCTGATCAACATCGGCTCCGTCGCTCTGCGATACGGCAGCTCACCCCAGGCCACCCTGGAGAGCTTCCCCAGCCTCTACTCCAGCGATGAAGACCTGGTCATCACACCGACCGGTAATAATACCCGGGAGCAGGTGGTAGAAGGAACACTGCTAGGCATCAAGCGCAGCGTGGACGAGTGCGGCAAGCTGGCCGAACTGGCCGCAGAGATGCCCGGGGACAGCCTCAGCCTGGCGCTGGTTGACGGCACACTCGTCCTCTGGGGCCTGGAAGCCTATCCCGAATTCGTCGCTGAGGCGCTGCTGGACAAAGGCTTCTTAAGCCACCTCGGCCGGATAAAAGGGATTAACAGCAGGAACAGGAAACTAGCTCTGGCCAGCTACATCAGCTTCCCCCGCAGCACCGAGGTGGTCAATGCACTGCGTCTCGCTCTCTGCCCGCACGATACCCCTGACACCGACATCCACTGCAAAGACTGCAAAGAACGGCAGTGCGAGGCAGTCGCCGGCATCAGGGACTGCGACCTGTTCTCCGAACTGTTAGCCCCGGGGGAGCGGTCCTGCCTGTTTACCAGCGGATCAAAAATCATCAAGAAATACCCCGCCGAGCACCGGATCTACTTTTTCTACCTCAGGGGAGACGATGAAACTGCCCGAGTAGAGGTACCGCAGTGGGTGGCTGCAGATGAGGGTCTGCTCAATCTAACCCACTCACTGATTCTGGACCAGTGTCGTCGCGGTCAGGGATACCCGGTTGCGCTGAGCGAAGCCCACGAGCAGGCGGTGGTAACCGGAGCGGACCGGGAAAACTTCTGGCGGCTGGTGGAGTCGCTGATGCTGGCGGAAAACCTACCCAGCCCGAGCTCGGCAAAGAGCCGGAGCAAGAGGACAAGGTGGGTCTAGCCAAGTGATGTTCTGCACGGCAAATGACGACTCATTCCGGCAGCGGAGACACTATCTTAAAAAGCCAAAATGGTTTATTATGAGGTAACGTACCAAAGGAGACGGTAATCTTAATCAAGGAGGAAGAGATGGGATCCAAGGGAAGAAAGAACGTTAAGAAACCCAAGCAGCAGAAGGAAAAACCAGAAAAGAAATAGGAAAACAAAACAATGAGTGAAACACAGAGGGTCGGTGAAGTCATCGAAGCCAGTTCCACCGATTTCACCGCCCAGTGTTACGAGCTCTACGGCTCGCCTGCTTTGGGCAGCATGGTCAAGACCGGGGATGCGAATGTAGAGTTATACGGGGTAGTGTATCAAGCGGCGACCACCAGCCTGGAGCCGGGGCGGCGTCCGATTGCCCGGGGCAGGGATGAGGCCAGCGAAGAGGCGGTCTACCGATCGAACCCGCAGCTGTTAAAGCTGCTCAAGAGCGAATTCAACTGCCTGGTGGTCGGCCACCGGCAGGGAAACAAGCTGAACCAATACCTGCCGCCTCAACCGGCCCGCATCCACGGCTTTGTCTATCCGTGCTCGCCCGAGGAAGTAATGGAGTTCAGCCGGTCCTTCGCCTTCCTTAACATACTGGTCAATGCTCACCTGCCTGTTTCTACAGACGAGCTTATCAGCGCCGCGCTGCGCCAGATGAGCCAGGTACACCCGGACCGCCGCAGTTTTCTGATCGCCGCCGGCAAGGAGCTAGCCCTCCTGATCGGCGACAACCTGAACCAGCTCAAGGCTATTCTGAAGAGGATTGAAATATGATCCGGAAAGTACCCGGCATGATGAGTGTCAATACTCCCTACCACCTCAGCCGGGAAGCATGGAGCGTGGCGAGATGAACACGGACAGGCTGGGCATCGTTACCACTGGCTCCTTGAACAAGGGCGTGGAAGCCAGGCTGGATGGCGACGCCTCGGTCGAGGACATCGCGGTAGGACGCTATGTCACCATCGAGGGGAAAAAACGGCGCTTCTTCGGCATGATCACCGATATCAGCCTGGGCGTAACCGACCCCAAGCTTACCGTCATCCCGCCCGACGTTTCCGACCCCTTCATCGCCGAAGTTCTGTCCGGCACCAGCACCTACGGAACCCTGCATATTTCGCCCTATCTCACCATCGGCGGCGATACCGCCAGCCTTACCGAGGGGCCGCAGCCGGTCAAGACGATACCATCGCACTTCTCGCCGGTAAAACCGGCCTCCCAGGAGGACGTGGAGCTGGTCTTCGGCAAAGAGGACGAGAAAAGGTTCTGGATCGGTAACCCGCTGGATATGGAGACCAGGCTCTGTCTCGATATGGAGAAGCTGGTCGAGCGCTCCAGCGGCGTCTTCGGCAAGAGCGGTACCGGCAAGACCTTCTTTACCAGGCAGCTCCTGATCGGCATGCTGCAGAAATCGAAGGCGGTAAACCTCATCTTCGATATGCACAGCGAATACGGCTGGGAGGGCAGCAGCGAGCAGGGGAAAAAGAAGGTAAAGGCTCTCAAGCAACTCTTCCCGGCCAAGGTAGCCGTCTTCACCCTCGATGAAGAAAGCTCAAAGCGGAGAGGGGTGCTCACCGACTTCACCGTCCGCATAGGCTATGACGAGATTGAGCCGGCCGATATGGTCCTGCTGCGCCAAACGCTGAATCTGACCGAACCCGCCATCGGAGCCGTATTCCAGTTCCGGGAGCGGTTCGGCAAGAGCTGGCTGGAGAAGACCGTCAGCCTGGATACCTCCGATGAGACCAGGGAGCTTTTGAAAGAGCTTAATATCCACGAGAGCACCTTCTCGAACCTGCAGAGAGGGTTGGCCATCATCAAGAGGCTGCCCTTCATCGAACCTCACGCACCGGCCGATGCCGTAACGCACATCCTCGACCACCTCAGCCGGGGTACCAACGTAGTCCTGGAATTCGGCAAGTGTAACGATATCACCGCCTATGTCCTGGTGGCCAACCTGCTCACCCGCCGCATCTACGCCCGGTACCGTGAGAAAACGGAAAGAGCGATGGCGGAAAACTCGACCGGGCCGCAGCCCCTGGTGATAACCATCGAGGAAGCCCATAAATTCCTCAACCCGGAGGTGGCTTCGCAGACCATCTTCGGCACCATCGCCCGTGAGATGCGCAAGTATAACGCCACCCTGCTCGTAATCGACCAGCGCCCCAGCGGCATTGACGACGAGATTATGTCACAGGTCGGCACGAAGGCAACCTTCCTGCTCGATAATGAACGCGACATCGACAGCGTACTGTCTGGAGTATCCGGCAAGAGCGAGCTTAAATCGGTGCTGTCCAAGCTGGCTTCCAAGCAGCAGGCGCTCATTTTCGGTCACGCCGTACCGATGCCGGTAGCTTTCCAGCCCAGGGAATACGGATCGGCAAAATCCTATCAGGAACTGGCCACCGATGGGGAGACCGGAGCGGCCAAACAGGCCGAGCAGGACATCGAAGACCTCTGGGGATAGATCATCAGGTCGGTAAGGAGCAGAATAGATTGGAACGAAAAAAGGTGGGGTTGGTGCTGAGCAGCGGCGCTGCCCGCGGTCTGGCACACGTCGGCGTGCTGGAAGTCCTGGAGAAAAATGGCATCCCCATCGATATGATCGCCGGTACCAGCATCGGGGCGATCATCGGCGCCGCCTATGCCGCGGGGAAGAATATCGGCGAGATAGCCAACACGGTGACCGGACTGAGCCTGATGAAGATGATGTCTCTGGCTGATTTCACCGTATCGACCAGCGGCTTCATCAAGGGGAGGAAGATCAACGGGTGGCTCAAGTCCCTTATCGGCGATGTGGATTTTGCCGACCTGAAAATACCCTTCACCTGCCTGGCCACCGACATCGGCACCGGCAAGGAGGTGGTCATCAAGCAGGGCCCGGTAGTGGCGGCAGTGAGAGCCAGCGCCTCGATGCCGGTCATCTTTACTCCGGCCAAGTGGCAGGATAATTACCTTTTCGATGGCGCCCTGGTCGAACCGATACCGGTACGGGCCGCCAAAGAGATGGGTGCCGACATCGTCATCGCGGTCAATGTGGTACCCTATCTGGGCGGCAGAAAGAAGAAGACCGACGCCGTGGATACCAAAACCCGGAAAGAACCGAACGTTTTCAACATCGTGGTACGGATGATCTATATTATGGGCTATCAGGCGGCGCTGGACGGACTGAGACAGGCCGATATTGTGATTACACCGGAAGTGGGGCATATCCTGCCCGGTAACTTCAACCGGGCTCGGGAATGCATCCTCCTGGGCAAGAGGGCGGCCCGGCATGCCATCCCGGCGATAAAGAAATTACTGGAAGCCTGAGCACCGACTCCAAAGATATTAAGTCTCTTTCGCCAAAACAAAAATTGACAGCCGGGGGCCGATATCATATAATTATTGCAAATAATAATCATTAGCGACAAGGAGAATGGCAGCCAAGAAGCAGAGCACCGTCATTAAGCGCACGGCACTGAGCTCGGCCGGACTGAGGATGACCAGCCAGCGGGCGCTGATACTGGATATTATCAACCGTGGCGGCGAACACCTGGATGCCGATGAAGTCTACAGCCAGGCCCGGCAGATACAGTCCAACTTCAGCCTGTCCACGGTATACCGTAATCTGCGCACACTGAAGGAACTGGGACTGATACAGGAGCTTCACTTCACCGAGTCCCACCACCACTACGAGGTGAAGCCATCCACCGAGCACCACCACCTGGTCTGTCTGGGCTGCGGCCAGGTAATCGAGTTCGAGTGCGGGCTGTGCTCGGAGATGAAGCAGGAAATCAGCCGTAAGAAGGGCTTTGAGGTCATCGACGCAGAGGTGCAGATGACCGGATACTGTGCAAAGTGCCGTCAGAACAGGAAGTAGCTACTGCCAGAGCTGCCCAAAGGATCGGGAAAGAAAGGTAAAGAGGGATGGCAATCAAGAATTTAGGCGAGATGAGAGTGGGTGAGCATGGCCGCATCAGCAAGGTAGGCGGCAACGGGCAGGTCCACCGGCGCATCCTGGATATGGGAGTAATCCCGCCGGCGGTGGTTGTGGTCGAGCGTATCGCACCGATGGGAGACCCCATCTGGATAAGGCTCCGGGGTTATCAACTGTCGCTGCGCAAGGAAGAAGCAGTCAACGTCCAGGTGGAGGTAGACTAGATGAGCGGGAAGTCTCTGCCGCTGGCGATGATTAATCCGTACGAAGAAGTTACGGTAGCCGAGATTAGAGGCGGCCACGGCCTGGTGCAGCGGCTGGCCGATATGGGCTTAACTCCGGGGACAACGCTGAAGGTAATCAATAGCCAGATGCCGGGGCCGATCCTGATCGACCTCAGGGGCTCCAGGCTGGTCCTCGGTCACGGGGTCGCCCTGAAGATTATGGTAGAAATAACGGACAATGGCTAACAAGATAACCGTTGCCCTGGCCGGCAACCCCAATGCCGGCAAGACAACGGTATTCAACAACCTCACCGGGGCCCATCAGCATGTGGGGAACTGGCCCGGGGTAACCGTCGAGAAGAAAGAGGGCAGCTACCGATACGGAGACTATCAGGTCAAAGTAGTCGACCTGCCCGGCGTCTACAGTCTGACCGCCTACTCACCCGACGAGGTAGTGGCGCGGAACTTCATCCTGGAAGGCGCACCAGATGTCGTCGTGGATATTCTGGACGCCTCTAACCTGGAGCGAAACCTCTACCTTACCGTACAGCTGATCGAACTGGAGGCCAACCTGGTAGTCGCCCTGAACATGATGGACATCGCCCGGTCCAGGGACTACCAGATCAACGTTGACAAGCTGGCCCGGGAGCTGGGGGCACCGGTAGTACCGATGGTCGCCAAGAAAAAGGGAAGCAACGACAGGCTGCTCCAGGCAATAGTAGATGCTTTTGAGGGCCGGTCCGGCGTAGAAAAGGTAAAGCTCTTCTACGGCAACGAACTGGAGGAACACATCAAGGAGCTGGAATCACTGATTACGCGGGATGAAGAGCTGTCAAAGCGATTCCCGCCCCGCTGGCTGGCGATAAAGCTGCTGGAAGAGGACGGGGAAGTGCTGGAGAAGATAGGGCTCAATAGATGAGTCGTGAAGAGATAATCCAGGCTAAAGACAAGAGCATCGCACACTTAAAAAGCATTCTCGGCGACGACGCGGAGACCGTGATCGCCGGTGCGAGATACGGATTTATCAGCGGCCTGCTCAGGGACACCCTGAAAAAGCCGCGTGTGGAGAAGGCCACTACGTCGGACAAGATAGACCGGGTGCTGGTCCATCGTATCTGGGGCATCCCCATCTTCCTGGGCATAATGTACGGGATGTTCCAGTTCGTCTTTACCCTCTCCGGACCTCTGATGGAGCTGATTGATGCCGGCTTCAGAAACCTCGCCGGCATGGCGGGGGGCATCTCTCCCGACTGGTGGAGCTCGCTGCTCGGCAACGGCATCATCAGCGGCGTCGGCTCGGTAATCAGCTTCGTCCCGCCGATATTCCTGCTCTTCATCGCCATAGCCGTCCTGGAAGACTGCGGATACCTGTCCCGGGCCGCCTTCGTGATGGACCGGGTGATGCACCGGATAGGGCTGCACGGCCGTTCTTTTATTCCGATGATACTGGGCTTCGGCTGCACCATCCCCGCCGTGATGGCCTGCCGGACGATAGAAAACAGCAAAGACAGACTGACCACGATGCTGGTCACCCCCTTCATGTCCTGCGGAGCCCGCCTGCCCATCTTCGTCCTCCTCGCCGGAGCCTTCTTTCCCGCCCGCGCCGGACTGGTCGTCTTCGCGATGTACCTGATCGGCATCGGCATCGCCATCTTCAGCGCCTGGATGCTGCGTAGGAGCCTTTTTGCCGGAGAATCGGGGCACTTCGTCATGGAGCTGCCACCCTACCGCCTGCCCACCTTCCGCGGGGCAGTGATTCATATGTGGGAGCGGGGCAAGCACTTTCTGAAAAGGGCAGGCACCATCATCTTCGCCGCAGTGGTGGTAGTCTGGCTGCTGGCCAGTCTGCCCTGGGGTGTAGAGTACGCCAGCGCCGGGAGCATCCTGGGCAGAATAGGCAGTGCTGTGGCACCGGTATTTGGCCCCTGCGGCTTTGCCCAGTGGCCAGCAGCCGCCAGCCTGGTCTTCGGCTTCCTGGCTAAAGAAATCGTGGTCGGCAGCCTGGGAGCCATCTTCGCCGCCGGAGAAGCCGGACTGGGCGGTGCTCTGGCGTTTCAACTGGGCTGGACACCGCTGGTTGCCTTCTCCTTCATGGTCTTCAGCCTGCTCTATATCCCCTGCGCCGCCAGCATTGCCACCATACGCAGCGAATCCTCGGCAAAGTGGTCCTGGTTCGCCATCGGCTATACCTGTGCCGTCGCCTGGGTCGCCGCTACCGTCATCTACCAGACCGGCAGGGTTGTTCTCGGAGGATAGCAGGAGTGTTCAACCGAAGACGCCGAGCATCCTTAAGCCCAGGTAGAACATCACCGCGACGAATGCGTATCTCAAACGGTTAGCCGGAAGACGATGAGTAGCCCTTGCCCCGAGCTGCGCCATGCCGATGCTGGTCGCCGCCAGCAGACCCCAGGCCTCCAGATGAACATAGCCCAGGCAATGCAAGGGCAGCCCGGCGACACCTTGCCCGTTGACGATATAACCGATCACGCCGCCGATACTGGTAAACATGACAAAGGCCAGTGAGGTCGCTATGGCGCTATGGATCCTGAACTTGAGCGCCAGCACCATCACCGGAACAGCCAGTACGCCGCCGCCGAGGCCGACCAGACCGCTGATCACACCGATCGGAGCCGCCCAGGCCACCCAGAGCCAGGGGTTACTCTTCGGTTGCTCAACAGCCTTTACCGGTCTGCGGACGAGCATCCCAGCACCGGCCGCGATAACCACGATGCCGAAAGCCAGCTTCAAGCCCGCTCCGGGCAGATAGCTGGCCAGGGTCGCTCCACCGAAGGCACAGGCCGAGCCGCACACCCCCATGATGACAGCCGCCCGCCACCAGACGGCACCCTCCCCATGGTGTCTCCAAGCGCCGCTGGCAGCGGTAGGGAGAATAACCATCAGACTGGTGCCGAAAGCCAGCTTGACGGCGATATCGACCGGGATGCCCATATCGGTAAAAACCAGATACTGGACCGGCGTCATAATAAAGGAACCGCCTACCCCCAGCAGGCCGCCGGCAAACCCCACGCCGGCGCCGGTCGCCAGCAGAATCAGAATATGGGCTACAGTCATGGGGCCCTCCACCCTTTTTATGGATAACAGTTTATCACATAATCAGCCAGATCAAATTGCCAGCAAGGCCGCTGATTGTATATAATTACCGGTAGCGAACGGGGCTGTAGCTCAGCTGGGAGAGCACCTCCTTTGCACGGAGGGGGTCAGGGGTTCGAGTCCCCTCAGCTCCACCAAAGGGGACGATACCTAGAACTCCCAGGAAATCTAAAACAGATTTTTCAGG